>JACCRA010000052.1 GCA_013813825.1 Pyrinomonadaceae bacterium
CCCGCCCTCGATGTCGAAGCCTTCAACGTCCGGCGTGAACTAATCGAGATGCTGTTAGCGAACCGCAATCAAGCTGAAGCAAATAGTCCGCGTCCGTGATGAAAAAAAACTTCCACTCCTGATCGGCGACGAGAAGAGCAGCCCGCTCCTACCCCTTCTTTAATAACGCGATCTGCGCCGCGTGGTAGAGGTCGTGTTGCACCGCCCCATGCAGCGTCACGTAAAGCGACGACATCCCCTCGACTATTGGCTCCTCCAGCCGGGCATCATCGAGACGAGCAACTGCTTCCCGTAACTCGGTATGTCTCGTTTCGAGCATCTCAATTGCGTTTCTCCACGCCGTTGCATCCGTTTCCACTACCGACGGGAAATCTCCTTCGGCGGGCGTCACGACGCGCTCGCCAGCGAGCCTGCGGCGCACCGCATCTTTCCACGCGGCGACGTGCAGCACGATCTCCCAGACGCTATGAGCATTCGCTAACATTCGCCGGGCGGCGCTTTCTGCCGTCACATCGGCAAGCACTTCTCGCAGCGCGGAACCGCACCATGCGTCTCCCTCAAACGCCCGTCGCAACTGGTCCGTGATTCTTTCGATCTCAGTCATAAATTCTCCTGCGACTTCCTTCTAATGACATAAATAGGCAAAGCACCGATATCCGGCAACTTTACAAGGAGCGCTGCGATTGACAGATGACCGCGTTTGCACGGCTGTTCGCAGGTCCTTTACGTTTAGAGCGGTTCAGGCATCAACGTACGGGATGGCCGCAACTCGTAAACCATCCGGCTGCGTCTTCCGCTGTGATCAGCAACAGGGCTTCCCCGTATATGCAATCCTGAATCGCTCTAGTCGCCTTCGCTTCCGGTTCGTGATGTTTGCCGTAAGAAGTGATCAGCGCAACCGCCGCGACGATAACGCCGGCCCCGGTGAGCATCCGCCATGAAAGTGCCTCGCTCGCCATAGCCCAACCGAGGAGGACAGCCACGACCGGGTTGACGTAAGCATACGTCGCCGCGCGTGCCGGGGTCGTTACCCGCAGCAGCCAGCTATAAGCGGTGAAGGCAATGATCGAACCGAACACGATCAGGTAGAGAAGCGCGCCCGCTGACACTGCCGAAACTTTGCTCAAATCGAAACTCGTCCACTCACCGGCGAGCAGGCTGGTGAACATTAGTAGTGCGCCGCCCGCGAGCATCTGCATTCCCGACGCGAGCAGCGGCGAAGAATGCACCGGCGCACGAAGCGAATAAATTGATCCCGCCGCCCATGCGAATGCCGCGCCGATGACTAACGCCGCCCCGAACAAATCCACTTCTCCGCCGCTGATGCCTTTGCCGATCAGAAGCCAGACGCCCGCGAAACCAACGAGCAATCCGAGCAAGACCCTGAAGCCGGGGCGCACACCGCCGGGTCGCGCCCAATTCAGGAGGACGATCCACAACGGTTCAGTCGCCACCAGCAACGCCGCCAAGCCCGAAGGGATTGAGCGTTCAGCCCACGTCACACCGCCGTTACCGCACAAGAGCAGCAACCCACCCACTATGAACGCCGTACGCCAAAGTGCCCGACGAGGACGCTCCGCCGCGCTCGCTCTCTCACCGCGAACCCATGCCCAAGCGTAGAGTGCCGCGCCGGCAACAAGAAAGCGCGTGCCCGCCATGAGGAACGGCGGCAGGGACTCAATGGCATATTTAATACCGAGATACGTCGAACCCCAGATTAGATACACGGCCGCGAAAGCAGCATAGATAAGCCAGCGCGATTGCTGTCTGTTTGTCTTTGCTTCCGCTGGCTCATCATTCATTGGTTGTTTCGTTCTTTCATCAATTAAAAGTGATTTCCGCAACTTCCCAGCGCTCCACTGCTCACTGCTGCTCATGGCGTCCTCCCTTCGATGCTCGTCTGTACCGGACGTCACCCGCGCGATTTAGCATAATAACCTCTTAGTTGCCTGTTAGCGGTTAGAAGATACTTCATTTGTTTTAACCTGTCAAGTAAAGTATACTGGTTATAAATTGATTTCAAGGTTCTGTGAAAGGGCAACGGTGGCTGAAAAGATTTTCGATTTGACGTTGACCGGATTGTTGGCTTTGGATTTCGCCAACACGGTGGATTGGCGCACGAGCGAACACCCGGATGAGCTACTAAATTCCTATTCAGACCTCATCCGCTGGAGTCAACACACGGAACTTTTAACCGTGGCGCAAGCACAGCGCATTTCGCGTGAAGCCGCGCGTCGCCCGGCGGAAGCTGATGCGGTGCTCGACCGCGCGAAGCAACTCCGTGAAACGCTCTTGCGCACCTTCTCAGCGACCGCCGCTCGTCGCCAGACTGAGAAGACTGATCTGGAATTCCTGAATGCGAAAATACGGGAAGCTCTGCCGCACTTACAGATCGTGCCGACGGCTGATGGCTTCAGTTGGACATGGACTGACGGCGAAGACCGCCTTGACAGGATGCTGTGGGCGGTCGCGCGCGCGGCGGGCGAACTGCTTACCGACGCCGACGCTTTAGCACAGTTGCGCCTGTGCGCGAACGAAGAATGCGGCTGGCTCTTCGTGGACACGAGCCGGAACAAGAGCCGCCGCTGGTGCAAAATGGAAGTCTGCGGCAACCGCGTCAAAGCGCGCCGTCACTACGAACAGGTTAAATCAAAGAGATGAATGGTCAATGCCGCGTGGAGCCACTAAACCTGACGGTTCTCGAAGCAGGAACGTACCGAAAGAAGTGCGCGCGATGAGCGGAGGTAGTTTCGTCATCCACGAACATCATGCGAGTCATTTGCATTGGGACTTCCGCCTTGAGATCGGCGGCGCCCTGAAGAGTTGGGCGGTGCCGAAGGGCGTGTCGCTCGATCCGACGGTGAAGCGTTTGGCGGTGGAGGTCCCCGATCACGCGCTTTCGTACCTGACATTCACAGGCGTGTTGCCGGAAGGCACTTACGGAGCGGGCGAGGTGTACCAATGGGACATCGGGAATTTCGAGACGGAAGGCGATCCGGTTGAGAATTGGCAAAAGGGCGTGCTTCGATTTCGACTTAACGGCGAGCGGCTCAAGGGTGAGTGGAAGCTCTACCGGATGAAGGATCGCCAAGAGCGAGGCAGACCGATGTGGTTATTGCAGAAGATAAAAGACGAGTTCGCTGTTGCGGGTTACGCGGCCGAGATGGTCGGAAGAAAGTGATTTGAAAACTAACGCACCCCTCCGCGGTAAAGCGTCATAGTCACGACTGGGTGATGCGAAATTATTGTGCGTGCCAGACCGCGACCATGATCTTCCTCATCGCCGAGTTGTTGAGCGGAACCGAATGTGCCGCGTGGATTGAGCCACATTCTCTTAGGGCGATACGGAGGGTGAGGCCGTGCCCGTCGCGGCGGCGCTCCCGATCCGGTCCTCGATCAGAATGGATTCAAGTTTGGAAGTTCCTTTCACGCGCCCGGCGACGATGACAGTGTAGATTTTGCCGGCCTCGATTCGCACGTCGGGTAAGTTTAAGGTATTGATGTTCTCACCCGCCCGGCGCACCTCCAGCGCGCCCTGTAGCGGCTCCATTTCCGCGTAGGTTGTTTTGCCGACGGATTGCACATCCTTCAGTAGCGCGTCGGCGCGGCCGGCGGCGTAAACGTCCACGGCGCTCAGGTCGGGCGACGTATTGATCACGCGCAGTTTCGCTTTGCCTGCGGTGGGAGCGGCGAGTTCGTCGTTGACGAAACGAAACTCGGCGTTCTGACCGCCGTCTTGAGAAAAGATCGCAGTCGCGCCGGTTGGTACCACGATTAACGTATAATGCGCCCCGTCAGTCAGGCTCTCGCTGTCTTCCGCCACAGGCTGCGCGCTGTCTTGGCCGGCCAGACGCAGGCGGAAAGGGATTTTGCTGCCGGCGACCTCATGGTAGGGCGTGACTGATTTATATGCGATGTTAGTGAAGAGCTTCGTATCTTGAGCGAACACATCAGTGGCTGCCACGCCGGGGGCGGCATGGACGAAACGCACCAGCGCGTTCCCTCGTGCTTCGACTTCTCTCGCTGGCGGCGCGGTCGAAGTGCCCGATTCGGTGACAGTCATTACCGGCTGGCCTCTCTCCACCCCGCCGTCCCCGCCGCACGCCGCACACATCATCAGCGCCGTCCAAGCGCCGGCAAGCAGTCTCCCGCGAAATTTCATGCTGCCTCCTCATTCCGATTACTTCCGCAGCGAAACCATAACTTGCGTCGGAACTTTAAACAAGGAGACGTGACTTCAGCTTAGAAGTGCAACTATAAGCTTGGTGCTTGACGGGCAAACTGCGGTAGCATCCGTGCTGCCCAATGTCGCGGTATGGCGCGATGACGTTGGCGGAGGATTGGAGCGTGGCAACGAGGTTGGAAGTACTCGCGCCGCTGTTGTTCACCAGATTGAGGCGGACGGAGACGCGCTCGCCGGGATCGACCGCGCCGTTAGCGGGCGGGCAACTCTCGGAGACGAGCGTGGAGCCTGCCGTGTCGATGTCCGGTGTTGGTGTCGGAGTAGGCGTGGGGGTTGGTGTCGGCGTCGGTGTCGGTGTTGGCGGTGCTGGGTCGATGGTGATCGAGTAAGCCTGACTGCCTGTGCAATTGGTGTTGTTGGTATCGGTCGCCGTGACGGTGAAGTTAAAGGTGCCGGCTGTGGTCGGCATGCCGGAGATTTGACCCGCCGAACTCAGTGTCAGCCCGGTCGGCAACGAGCCAGAAGTCGTGGTGACAGTGTACGAGCCGCTACCGCCGCTGGCCGTGATGGTTTGGTTGTATGGTAATTAGTGAAAGGACTTTGATGTCTCTTCGATGAACGCATCAAGACAAGATGATCATGCCCGCCGGCGGCAGGTCGACGCGGACAGTTACCCGCCCGTCATTGTGGACGTGGACCGGAATCGTCTCGCCCTGCGGCGGCTGGCGGAGTTCGGCCTCCGACCAATCAGCCCGGTAAAAGATTGTCATTTGTGCCAAGTGTGGGTGCAGCGCGGCGTCGATAGTAATCTCGGCGCCGCGAACTTCAGTTCCGTGCGTATTGAGTGCAACGAGGACTTCTCGGTTGAACAGAACGCGCGACCACGCGACAAGTTCGCCCCGACCGGGCATAGAGTATGGCCGTCCCAAGAATGAAGTCTCGCGCCGGTACTGCCGCCCGCGCCTGAGCGCCAGCCCGATCTGGTCGCGCCGGTTCCGCACCCGCGCGAGCGCCGCGATTCGCAGGTACGTCGGGTGAGCAGAATCGAAGAAGTGGCACCGTTCGGTCGCGAAAGCGCCGAACGCGCCGCCGAACATCGCCTCGCGGATGTAACGGTCGCCGAATGGCACTTGATGGTTCTGGTCCACCGGCTCGAACTGTGGATCGTGACGGTCTTCCGTGCCGTCGAATGCCTGCTCGGTGCCATAGTAGACGCAGGGGACGCCGAGGGTGGTGAACTGCGCGCCGACGGCGTGGGCCGCCTGCCAGTGTTTGTTCGGGATCTGATTGCCGGCAGCAAAGCGGCGCTTACCATTGGAGCGCCCAACCATGTCGTGATCGTCTAAAACCGAGACGTGGTAGCGGCCCGTCATACGGTGGCTGCCGAGTTGATCGTGGCCGCTGAACTGGCCGAAAAAGTCGGCAGGGTCGCGTAACCCCCTGACCGTCCCGGCGAGCAAGTCCGCCGGCGCGCCGATGTCGAGCGCGGCGTCTAAATTCCTCCCGAACACGTCAAGGTAGCTCTTCGTCATTGAGGAGCCGCCGGTGACTTCGCCGAGGAGCCAGAAGTTCTCTTTGCCGATCGATTCGGCGAACTCATGGATAGCGCCGCAGAAGTTTCGTGAAGTCTCGAACGAGACGTGTTTGACGGTGTCGATACGGAAACCGTCGCAGTCGCTGAGAGCGATCCAATATTGGTAGACGCGCGCTAAAGCCGAGAGTACCTCCTGTGAGCCGGCCTCATGCTCGTTGAGCTTCAGGTCTTTGAGGTCATAGAAGTCGCCGCGACGAAACTCGACGTTGGGGCGGAGCGCGTCTTCCGGCACCTCAGGGTCCCAGCGCCCGATCTGGCCGGCGCGGGTGTACCAGTCCGGGTCTTGGAACTCCGCGGGCCAAACTCCGTCGCCCGGCGCGGCGATTGCCGGCGTGCTGGTCCCCACGCCGGAGCGCCAAGAGTGGAAAGGGTAAGGCGGCTCGTCGCGATAAGGGCGCGTATTATGCGGCGCGCCGTCCTTCGAGTAGAACCAGTTATTGCCGGTGTGGTTGTAGATAATGTCGAGGAGGACGTACATCCGGCGAGCGTGCGCGGCGTCAATTAAGTCGCGGAGGTCTTGGCGGGTGCCGAAGCGCGGATCGACGTCGAGGAAGTTCTGGATGCCGTAGCCGTGATAAGTCTCAAGCTCAGAGCGCTGCCGCCAGACGGGACCGATCCAGAGCGTCGTGACGCCGAGGTCTTGCAGGTAGCCGAGCTTGCCTTCGATACCTTTCAGCGTCCCGCCTTGGAAGCGTTTGCCGGCGGACATCCAGCGGCCTTTATCCTGCGTCCTGAAGGCGGCAGGGGCGATGCGGTCGAAGAGAGGGCGGGTGTGTTCTTGTGCGTCGCTGAAGCGGTCGGGGAGGAGGAAATACAGAATTTGGTCCCGCCACGACGTAGGGCTCGGGTGAACGCTGCCACGTGGCCGGAGATTGGCGGCAGAGAGTTGTGTGGGGGCCAACGGCTCGACGGTGACAGGCATGGCTGCTCCTTGCTAAATGAGGTTCATAAAGGTGACAGACGACGGCGAGGTGAGGCGTAATATACGCGGAAAAACTTTAGGAAGTAAATGGCCTGTTCACGGTGGAAGAGACTTTGCATTGCACGGCGACTTCTCCGTTAATAGAAAAACGACGTGTCCTCCTCACCCTTCATTAAGCCGGATTGAAGGACGAGTAGTTCAAGAAGTGCCAGCGCAGGTTCGTGGCATTTTGAATCTCAATCGCTTCGTCTATCTGAAACTCTATGACACGCTCCGCGCCGACGAACTCCGCCGCACGCTCCGCGTTCCACACGATACGGGCGCTTCCTGTGAGTTGGAGCGTACTGCCACGCTCGAAGTCAACAAATAGCAAACCGGCAGTGGGGTTCGCGGCGATGTTGCCGAGCGTCTGAAACATGCTGTTACCGGAGTAGTCCCCCCAAGCGAGCGCGCCTCCGTTCATAACACGAACGAAGCTGGGACTGCCGCCGCGATGCGAAGCATCCGCCCCACCTTCCGGGTGGTGGCTCGCGATGAAGAAGGTGTCGGCCTGTGAGATCAAATGCTGCTGCTGTTCAGTGAGAGCGGATTCCCGCTGGACGATGTGCATAACTTGCTCTTCGGAAACACCCGCCTCGCGCTCCCATGTGCGTGCCTGAATGTACTTGGGACAATTTGAATATACCTGTTCGGCGCGAACGTAAATGCCGCCGTGCCCACGCTCCGCGACTCGCCCATTTAGTCGCATCCGCCGCCGCGTCGCCGGTTCAAGCACAAGGACGCCGATTGGAGCACGCTCTCGGAGATTGTCGCCCAGCGGGTCGCCGTCGAATGGTTCGGCGGCAATTCGCACAATATGCTCATCCAACGCTTCGATGAAGCCGGGTTGACCTGTCAGCAGAGACGCCCAGACACGCCCGCGTTCGTCAACGGAACCGACAATTGCCATCGGTTGGTCGCGCAAGAACTCTTGCGCGGCGGGCGGGATGTGCGGTCGAATGCTTCTCCCGACGCGGCTCGCCATCTCCCGCACGCCCGCCTGCGCCTGCACCGAGAGTTCCCCTTCGTGGAAAATCTGTTTCATGGATTCGCTTCCTTACTCCGCGGCCGGTATTCCGTACCGCCGGTCAGATTCCCGTATCGGAACGTCGTTAACGCTTGCGTCGCGCCGGCGCATCGATTCTTCATCAATGCTTGCGTCGCGCCGGCGCATCAATTCTTCATCGCGCATACGCGATGATTCAATCCACCAAACCGCAAACGCTTGCCTACGCTTTGAACGATTCTCCGGCGGGATTGGCGGCATGGATCGTCGAGAAATTTCGCGCGTGGAGCGATTGTGCGGGCAAAGTGGAAAGCCGTTTCACCAAAGACGAACTGCTGACTAATATCACCATCTAATGGGCGACTGAGACCATCAACTCGTCTTTTCTCTACTACTACGAACCGTCGCACGGTCACACCCCGAAGGATGTGAAGAAGCGTGTCGAAGTCCCAACCGGATTTGCGATGTTTCCGAAAGACCTGACGCTTGCGCCGCGCGAATGGACGGAGCGATTTTTTAACATTGCCGGATGGACACAGATGCCGCGCGGCGGACACTTCGCGGCGCTGGAGGAACCAAAGTTATTAGCGGAAGACATCCGTGCCTTCTTCCGTCCGTTGCGTTAGGAAAG
>JACCRA010000343.1 GCA_013813825.1 Pyrinomonadaceae bacterium
GTTTTTTACTTTGCCTTGTTGGCCGTCCCCATCGCGCTGTGGATCGTCCGCGCCGGACGAGCGAAAAGAGTGAGATTGGAGTCCGCGCCAGAACTCCGGGTGCTGTTAATGTTCGCGTTCTGCCCGCTGGCCGCCGCGTTTCTGCTGAGCCGCGTGTTGCCGCAATCGATCTGGGGCGGGCGGCATTTGATCGTCGTCGCTATACCTTACTTGTTGCTCGCGGCCGTCGCGCTGTGTCGCTTGCGGCCAAGTTGGCTCGGCGGCGCGCTACTCAGTCTTTTCTGCGGCTGGACGCTTATCGCCGGCCTCTCCCTCGCGATGCAAAAAGAAATTCGCCCGGTGTGGTGTGCTTGGGACGAGGTGGCCGCGCGCGCGTCCGCAGCCGAACCGCAAGCGATTGACCGGGTGACGATTTACGCCTTCGAGGATTTGACGGCTTATCATCTCTGGTTCGCTTTGGCCTCGCGCGGCGAGCACAGATTCAACGTCGAATTGTTGAACGGCTTTCCCGATTTGCTGGAAGACACTTCCTACTTTCTCCCGCGCGGTTTCTCGGAGGTGCGGCTCGCGGACGCCTCGGCGATTCACGGTGAACATTTCTACGTTGCCTACCGCGACACTTCATTTAGTCCCGCGCGCCAACCGCTCAAGACTTTCCTTGATCGCGGCTACCAATTGGGCGCGCCGTTGAAGGTTGAAGCGCACGGCTACACGGCCTTCCTCGTGCCAATCAGGCGCAACTGATAACACCGCTGTGCGAGCCGGAACGCATAGCGCACTGAAGCTATCCGTCACTGGCTAGACGCACGAAAGGCTCTCAGTTGAATTCAACTGAGAGCCTTTCCTTTCAACACTCTGTATCGGGATGACTGGATTCGAACCAGCGGCCTCTTCCACCCCAAGGAAGCGCGCTACCAGGCTGCGCCACATCCCGTTAAGTTGTCCTGAAAAGTATCGCCGGAAAACCCTTTTGTCAAACCACGCCGTCCCGGCCAGCACGTTCTTGCATATTGCCTCATTTGCGTCCGGGCGGCGACGAGTTCAACAGCGTCAGCACTTCTCGGAGATGTCCTTGCAGACGGCGGAGGGCGGCGCGTTTGTCTTCCGACAAGGCAGCCGCTGAATCTGTGGCCGCGCGCATTTCGTAGTTGGGGCGATGCGCCGGAGGAAGCGACCCGGCGGCAAAATTGGCAGGACTCAAAGAGGCGGCCACCACCGATGCTGTCGGCACAGGCCGGGATTCGATGGCGGCAGCCGGAGGAAACGGTGCTTCCGTCGCTACGACCTTGAGCTTGTTTGCGCCGCGCAATTCGCTATGCAATTTCTTTTTTGCTCCGGCAATAGTGTATTGGTCTTCGTAGAGCAATTGTTTGATCCGCAACACCATCTCGACATCGCGCTTACGATAGGTGCGTTGACCGGCGCGGTTTTTCTGCGGCGCGAGCATCGGAAATTCTGATTCCCAATAGCGCAGCACGTGAGCCTGTGTCTCCGTGATGTCGCACACTTCGCCGATCTTGAAGAAGAGTTTTTCGGGAATGATAACGTCCGCTGTGTCCATAGCTTTGGGAGCCTCTCACGTAAGCCGGAGTGTTTGAAGCCGAGTATGATTTGTAAGGCCAAGGCCGCGATTGTGATGAGCCAGCCGGACGACTCGCGGCCATGTTAGCCACGGCCTGTTGACATGTCAATGTTGGACTTGCCGTGGCTAAACATACTACTGCCCGCCAGTTGCACAGCCTGACTTCGTAATTGGTCTCAAGTTTGGAGTCCGAAGTTGAAGAAAAACTTGTCGCTAAAGCAATTGGCTTGAGATCAGCGCGGAGCAAAACAGATCAGTTTATGCAGCGGATCGAAAGTTAATTGGAAAGGGCGGAGAGCGTCTCGACCGAGAAGAATCGGGACGTTGGCGGGCGCGGAAAGTAGTAAATCCGTGGGGACACGACGTAAGCTCAACGCCCCGATCTGAACGGTGGCCGGCGCGATGCGTTCGGCGCGCACTTCGCCGCGCGCCAGATCATGGACGGAAACGCGCTCGCGACCTCTCAAATCGGTCATACCCAGCGCCCGCGCGTGGTTCAGATTCAGCGCAAGGCCAAAGCCCGACCCGGTATCAACGAGCGCCCGCCGCCCGCCATCGAGAGTAACGAAGGGGCGACGGCTGTTCCCGTCGGTCAGCCATGGAACGACCGCGCCGCCTGCCGGCGCTTCGTCGCGGCGCACCGGCGTCAGGCGCGGATCGAAGGCGCTCATCTCACGCGCCGGGAAATCAATCACGAAGCCGTGCGGTTGATAGCATTCAGACGGATCAAGCACGCCGTCCACATCAGGCGGCAAATGCTCGCTCACGATCACGAGTCCCTTCGCCGGTAAATAATTTCGTCGCTCGCCAATCGCCAGCGTGCGGATAACGGCCTCGCGCCCGCCGCCGCTAGTCTGCCCACTCAAGCCGCCGATGGAAATCGAACTGCCGGCGATGAGCTTGGCCCCGACTTCGCGCGCCACCCGCGCTGAGATAATCGAAGCGCCCGCGCCCGTATCAACCGCGAAGGTGTACGCGCCCGTGTCGTTGATCCACACATCGACGAGCAGGCCGCGTCCTTCATCTTCACGAAAGCGGACGGGACGGGGCAGTGTCGGCGCGCTTTCGATCCGGCCGCGCCGCGCTGTGTTTTGAAAAGATTTCAGACGACGTGAGACATCGAGACGATTGAACAGAAGAGAAGGGGCAGCCCCGAATAACGGAACTGCCCCAATGATGCTCGTCAGCGCCAGCAGGAGAGATGAACCGAGTTTGACAACTGATCTTTTCAAAAGCTCTTCTTTTTCCGTCCGTGGAAAGCTACTGCTTACCGGCGGTTACGTTTGCGGAGCTTGTAGGTGTAGAGAGCCGAGCCGCCGCCGCCGGCCAGTGCGCCAATCGCCGCGCCCTTCTTGCCGCCGACCAAAGCGCCGATCAAAGCGCCGCCGCCCGCGCCCCCGGCCACCGTCAACTTGTCGCGGTGTTTTTGCCAGAACGAACGCTTGCGCGGCTGGTAATCGTAGTAAACCTGCCTTGAGTTGCCACGCGACGCGCGGCTCCGATTGGAGCGGGCGGCGGTGCGATACACGACGCGCTCGGTGGTCGCGTTGCGCGAGCGATTCACGGCCGTGCCGTTTTGACGCGCCGCGCCGAAGCCATCATTGAAGCCGGCACGATAAGAGTCCTGCTCGTCCGCGCTGATGTTTGTGTCGAGCGCCTGCTGGTTGTTGAGCGCCTGCTGATCGTTGGCCGCGATCTCGTTACTCGCCGGGAGCGCGGCGACGCTATTCGCCGTCTGCGCGTCGAGCGGAGCAAGAGTGTTCGCTACCGCCGGAGTTTCAACCGCCGTGCTCTTGCCCGGACGCATGACAAACGCGCCGACAGAGCCGCCCAACAAAGCCGCCACGAGAGCCACCGGCAAAATCTTATTAGTCGTTGTCATGGGTTTAATTTCTCCTTCAATTTACGCTTGATGAACTTCAGCCCGCTAATCGGCTCGCAAATCGCGTTCCCTCTTCCACCACTCATTCAATCTTCCTTTTAAGTTTACCTTGATGTTTTGCGTTTCAAGGCATCTTGCGCTGAGATGTTTCGGAAACACATTCTTAACGCAACAATAGCCGCCAACAAATCAGCTTACCGGCTACACCATATGGACAATCTGCGACAACATGCATTGACCAACTCGTATGCACAGACTAAATCGAAGCACGCAAGATTAGGACAGGTGTAGGGGCTGTGGCTTGTCCCAGCCCAGATCGGCGCTTCGCCGATCTCATCAAGATTAGACAATCTCTGCCATGTTG
>JACCRA010000061.1 GCA_013813825.1 Pyrinomonadaceae bacterium
TGCGCTCTCCGTCGAGGGCGCGCCGGGTCTCCTCTGGAGCGGGACCTCCGAGGATCGTCCTCACCCGCACGAATTGCTCCGGATCGAGCGCGATGCGGACTTCCTCCGGCGTAATGCGAAGTTCCCTCCCCAAGACTTCACGGGCCGCCGCTTGTAATAGACTGTGGGTCAGTTCCTGCCCGCCTTCGAGTGCCAGCCCGACGCCTCTCGCCACGACGTGGTGTGCGGCACGGAACGGTAGCCCTTCGCGACGCACGATGGTGTCCGCCAACTCGGTGACCGTGATGAAGTCTCGGCCCGCGCGCTCGCGCAACACCGCGACGTTGAAGGTCGCCGTCGAGAGCGCGGCGGCGAAGAGTGAAATGGAGCGGCGCGCGTCGCGGAAGGCGTTCGCTATGAGTGGCTGCAAATCATCCTCCACGTCGTTGATGTCGCCGAACGGAGTATTGTGGACGCTCAAGAAGACACCCTGCGACTGCCCCAGCGCCTTACTCGCCAAGGCCCGGACGTGTTCGAGCGCGACGGGGTTGCGTTTCTGCGGCATGATGCTCGAAATCTGCACGTAACCGTCGGAGAGGCGGATCGCGTCGAACTCGCGTGTCGCCATCAGCAGGAACTCTTGCGCGAATTTTCCCGTGTTGACCAGCAGCACCGAGAGAGCGCCGAGCGACTCCGTAAAATAATCCACGGCACTGATGCTCGCATAGGAGTTGACCGTGGGGGCGTCGAACCCGAGCAGTTCCGCAGTGCGCTGGCGGTCATTCGGGAACCCCGTGGTCGTAATGGCGCAGGCGCCCAGAGGGGAGTGGTTCGCCCCCTCGTAGGCGCGGCGCAGGCGCTCGATGTCGCGTCCGAGCACTTCGGCCATCGCAAGCATGAAGTGTGCAAGGGTCGTCGGCTGGGCCGGCTGCGTGTGCGTGTAGGCCGGCATCAGCGTCTCGTGGTGTCGCGCGGCTATGGCGAGCATCACCCCACGCAGATCTAGAACCCCGCGGAGGACGGAGAGAATGTCGGAGCGCAGGCGGATGCGGTAGATCGTCACGTCGATGTCGTTACGGCTGCGTGCCGTGTGCAAACGCCCCGCCACGTCCTCGCCGCAAACTTCCGTGATCAGACTTTGAATGTAGAAGAAGAGGTCTTCGAAGCTGCCGTCATAGACGGCGGCGCGGATGCGTTCGCGGTCGAGTCCGGCGAGCGCGGAAAGCAGAGCGCTCGCCTCCGCGCCGGTGATGATTCGGCACTCGCCCAGCATCACGGCGTGCGCGCAGTCCACATCAATCATGGCGTCAAGGAACAACCGCTTGGCGTCCTCGAAAATGTCGCTCAGTACGTGATCACTGTAAGACGCCGTCGGAAATTTTTCGCGGGCGGCTCGTACTTCGGGCGATTCATCTTCACTGCTCTGGTTAACGGTCGCGTCGGTGCTCATTCAATCTCCCTAGCGGAACAAAACATGGAAACGATCAATTTACGCACTCGTGGCGCGCGAGATCACGGAGGGCAAGAAGGACGGCCCCTTCGGCGGGTGAGTGGCGCGGCTCGGTGATGCGTGCGCTCGGCACCAGAGACATCATCGACTCGCGGAAACATTGTGCGAAAGCTCCGCCTGCCCGTAACGCCCCGCCGGCGGGCACGATCGGGAAGGGGAGCTCCGACAATTCTGCCAAGCAGACGGCTGACAACGCTAGTTGCGCTAACTCTTTTGCCGCGTCTTCAATGACCATCGAAGCGACGGCGTCGCCCGCCGCGGCGGCGCGGTCGGCCAGCGAGGCGAGCGAGGCAATACGCTGCGGCCTCATCTCCTCGTGGTAGATGAGGCCGAGCAGTTCGTAAAAGTCGGCCGCATCAAATACGCGAAAAACTTCTCCAGTCAAACAGGTCGGTTGGAGTCGCCCGTCGTGCGCGGCGGCGACGGCGCGCAGCACGCGCAGGCCGATGCTGTACCCACTCCCCTCGTCGCTCAGGATGTAGTCCCAGCCGCCCACACGCAGGCGGCGACCGTCAGCCGTCGTCGCCCAGACGATGCTTCCCGTACCGGAAATGACCAGCACACCCAAATTATCTTCGAGTGCGCCGTAGAGGGCGATCTCGCCGTCGTTAACGACCCGTAGATGATCCGTACAAACTATCTCGGAGAGCATCCGGCTCAACACCGCCTCGTCTTCTTTTGTATCAACGCCGGCGAGCCCGGCACATACCGCGGCGACGCGAGGCGCTCGCGACCTTTCCACTCCAA
>JACCRA010000070.1 GCA_013813825.1 Pyrinomonadaceae bacterium
AGTTGGAATCAGCTTTGATTTCAAGAAGAGACCATCTCTTCAAGGGAGAATTTAAGATGAGCAAAATGAGAGTCCTGTTCTTCGCCGTCGTCGGCGTCTTGGCGAGCGCGATGACCACTTTCGCGCAAGTCACGGAGACGGTGGGGGCCGGTACGGCCGACAATGCGAATACGGTGACAAAGTACCAGTACATCGCGGCGTCGTTCGGCTTCGCGATTGCGGCGGCGGCGGGCGCTATCGGTCAGTCGCGCATTGCCTCGGCGGCGGTCGAGGGCGCGGCGCGCAACCCCGGCGCGGCGGGTCGCATACAGACGATGATGATTCTCGGTCTCGCTTTGATCGAGTCGCTCGTACTGTTCGCGCTGCTGATCGTGTTCGTTAAAGTCGGCTAACGGTTTTACGTTTTCCAAGATGACGGGCGGGCGCGGGGTTTGGAATCCGTGCCCGCCCGTCATTTTCTTTACTGGTCCCGCTTGCCGGTCACCGTCGCCACGGTGTACGCTAACCACGCAACTTCCCCACTGCAAACTTGTTATGCCAGCGAGAAGTCCATACTTCTCTATCTTTCCCATGCCACATGACCGGCGGCGGAGAGAAGCGTGAGCTAACGTAGAAATAAATCACAGACTCAATTCTGAAAGGCGATAAAACTTATGAGAAGAATTTTTTTCGCAACATGCGTTCTGCTATGGGCGGCGTCGTTGGCGATGGCCGACACGGTCCACTTGCGCGATGGGCGGACGGTGAGGGGAACCGTGCTCGGATTTATTAACGGGCGCTTCGTGGTGCGCGTCGGTGCGACGCCGGCAGGCGGATCAGCAACCGGAGCCACAACCGCGCGCCCGGCAGTCGAAGAAGGGGAAGTGCAATTTTTCAGGCCCGCCGACATCGAGCGCATTGAGCTTGACGGGCGCTCGCTCGACGAAGCGCGCTTCAAGACTAAGACGACTGACGTTCAGTTGGCCGCTAACTGGATTGATACCGGCGTCGATCTGCGACGCGGCGAGCGCGTGCAGGTCAAAGCCACAGGGACCATCGTCGCCGGCCGTTCGCGCATCACGCCGGACGGATTGCGCGCAACTGATCCAACCGCGCCGTTGCCCCGCTCGGCCGAGGGCGTTTTAATTGGCGCGATCAGCAACGAGCCCGACGCCCCGATCATTGAAATCGGTCTGTCGCGCGAGTTCGTCGCGGATCGCGACGGCCGCCTGTACTTGACAGCCAACCGGGGAACTTACACGGACGCCCGCGGCGCATTTAACGTGCAAGTTCGCACCGAGCGCGATCTTAACTTCCGTCGCCGCGGCGACACCGCCGGAAATCGCGATCCCAATCGTGACACCAGCAACGACGACACGGACGTGTTTGCAGATGACGACCGGCGGCCGAATCCCGCCCCGGTGCGCTCACGCGACCGCCGCCCGGCGCGCACGGACGATCCGTTCGGCAATCCCAACCAAGATCGTGAGCGTGATCCGAACCGCGTCGAAGACGACCGTGATCGGCGGCAGGGCACGCCGCGCGAGGTGTCGATCAACGTGCCCGCCAACGTGCAAGGCGGCACTGATACGGGCGTCGATCTGCGCGCCGGTGATCGGGTGACAATCAGCGCGAGCGGCACCATCGTCGCGGGACAGAAAGCGGGCAGCGTCTCGCCAGAGGGCGGGCGCGCCGGCTTCGGCCTCGGCTACCCCTTTCCGAGCAAAGGGCCGGGCGCGCTGTTAGGCTTTATCCGCCCCGCCAGCGGACAAGGGCAGGCGCAACTCTTCTTCGTCGGCACGCAACTGGCATTTGACGCGCCGCTCGACGGCCGCCTTTTCCTGATCGTCAACGACGACCGCTACACCGACAACAGCGGCAATTTCACAGTGCAGATCAGATACTGAAAAAGTGCTGAGTATTGAATGAAAAGACATTCACTCTTACTCGGTACTCAGCATTCAGTTCTTAGTATTCGGTTTGGTGGCGCGAAGGATTGGATCGATGGACGGAGCGAAAGGCGGGGCGTAGGCGAGATCGAAGCGGTTAATCTCCTCGATTTTAAGGTTGGCATGGAGCGCGGCGGCATAAATGTCGATGCGCTGGGCGACGCCCTCGCGCCCTACCATCTGCGCGCCGAGCAAGCGCCCGCTGCGATCCTGAATCAGGCGCGTCAGGATTTTCGCGCCGCCGGGGTAATAGCCCGCGCGCGAAGGCGACTCGCTTTCTGTGCTCGAAGCGTCGAAATTTTCTTTGAGCGCCTCTCCCAAAGACAATCCGGTGCGCGCGATTTCGAGGTCGAAGACTTTGACGACGTTGGTCCCCACCACGCCGGGATAGCGCGCGGCCGGGTGCGCCCCAGCCGCGTTCGCCCCGGCCACCCAGCCCTGTCGCACGGCGGGCTGTCCCAGCGGGAACCAGACGCGCCGCCCCGAAACGAGGTGCAAGACTTCGCAGCAGTCGCCCGCCGCGAAGATGTTCGCGTGGCTCGTGCGTTGTTCCGCGTCCACCGCAATCGCGCCGCTCTCGCCCACGGTTAAGCCAGCCTGCCGCGCCAGTTCCGTCGCGGGTCGCACGCCAACGCCGATGGAAACGATTTGCGCGTCGATCACGCCCCCCCCGTCCGTGACAACTCGTTCGACACCCTGACCGCCGCCTTCAAAAGCGACGACCTTTTCGCCGAAAATGATCTCGACGCCGTGCTTTCGCAATTCATCCGCGACGCGGTCGCGCGGCGCGCCGTCGAGCGTGCTCATCACAGACTCAGACGCTTCCACCAATGCGACGCGCAAGCCCCGCGCGCGAAATGCTTCGGCCATTTCCAGTCCAATGTATCCGGCGCCCGCGACGACCGCCGAGGTCGGCCGCCGCTCGTCCAGATAACTCAGCATTCGCCGCCCGTCTTGCAGATGGCGCAGCACGAAGACGCCAGCAAGATCGTGTCCGGGCAGCGGCGGGCAGATCGCCGCCGCGCCGCTGGCGATCACCAGATTGGTGTAACCGACTTCGCGCGTCGTGCCGTCTGGCTGCCGCACGCCAACCGTGGATTTGGCGGGGCGTATCTCAACCGCTTCGCTGTTAAGCAGCACTTGAATTTGGTGCTGTTCGCGAAAGTATTCGGGCGTGTGAACATTGAGTTGATCGAGGGAGGGAATGATCCCGGAGATGACATAAGGCAAGCCGCACGCGCCATAAGAGATGTCGCCGGTCTTTTCCAGCACCGTAATGTCGAGATC
>JACCRA010000074.1 GCA_013813825.1 Pyrinomonadaceae bacterium
CATTTGCTTAACCGTCCGCGCCCCGCATCTTCGCCAAAGTGACAGATCACTTTGGCGAAGTTGCGGGGCAGTTCCTCGTGATAGAGTTCATCGCGGGCGACGACCTCGCGGACTTGATGCAACAACGGGGGCATTCCCCGTCCCCGACGTGCTCGACTGGGCCGACCAACTGCTCGACGCGCTCGAATATCTGCACGCGCAAGCGCGCGATGGCATCCCCCCTGTTCAAACAGCGCACTTCCCACGTGTGTTTGAAAGAAACACGAACGGGCACGAAACTCTCACGAATCATCCGCTCTCCGTGATCGTCTCGTGCCCGTCCGGTATAACTGGCCTGTGTGTCGAAAGTTTCCGGCCAGTCAATCTGTCAACTTGAAAACTACGAAGGCTTCTTCCTGAGATACACGCCGTCAAAGACGACGGCCCACGTCTTCCCACCGTCGTTTGACTGCTCCCACAACTGCCGGACGCGGTCCTTCTCCAGCGGAAAGAAGGTTAGGCGCTGCGTCATTTTGGTTCCGTCCGAATGCGAAGCCTCGCCGGCGAAGCGCATCGCGCCGTCCTTAAACTCGCCCGCGAACTCCAGCACGCCGCCGCGATCGTCCACCCACGTCTGATGCCACTTGCGCGCCGCCGCGTTGTAGAAGTTGAAGCTCTTGCCGTTCATCCCGCCCGCGCCGGCCCAGTTCTCCAAGACGACGCAATCGCCGAGGATCAATTGCACGCTATTGGTCCGCGC
Source organism: Pyrinomonadaceae bacterium (assembly GCA_013813825.1). Lineage (GTDB taxonomy): Bacteria > Acidobacteriota > Blastocatellia > Pyrinomonadales > Pyrinomonadaceae > JACCRA01. The sequence continues at coordinate 740 of JACCRA010000074.1, forward strand.
TTTTTTATTGCCGACCTCCTCGTCCCATTCACCGACCCAGAAGTCGAACTGCCGCGCCTCCGGGCGCTCGGCGCAAGGCCGCGCACGTTGGCCGGCCGCCGATTGCGCGAACCCGCCCTGCGCTGGTAGCCCGAACGACGCCGCGAGTAGGAGTAACGCGCCACCCAGCGAAGCCCGGCGTGTCTGGCATTTGACGCTTAACATGGCGCTTTCCATCAGCTCTCAGGCGGCCCGCTCGGAATCAGCCGGGATGGTGAGCATGTCAACCCCATAGCGTTTGATCTTGGCGTTCAAGGTGGTGAGCTTGACACCGAGCAATTGCGCCGCGCGCGTTTGGTGGCCGCCCGTGCGGGCGAGCGCGCAAGCGATCAAGTTGATCTCGAACTGCCGCACTTCTTTATACAAATTGAGGCGGCGCATGGGGTCAGGCGAATTTCGCTCCTTGAGCGCCTCGACTTCGCGTGCGAGCGCTATCGTCAAGTCCCGCAGGACTTCGAGCCGCAGACTCGCCGTCGGGTCGGCCGCTCCACCGCCCGACTGATGGTCGGTTACGTCGTTGCCATTAAGTGCCAAAAACTCTTGCATCTGTCACCTCCCAATCAGGCGGTGGCAATTCGCGGCCACAGTGTTCGACCGCCTTGATCCGAAACTCGAACATATAAGCCCCCTCTGATTGCGTCGTGATTTTAGAAACATCTTCGCGGTCATTGAAGATTTTTGTGACGAACCGGAGTGAGGCAGGGACAAAACGGACGCGGTTAGAGCCTTGAAGGTCGACGATCAGCCGGCCGTTGCCCGTGTCGGGAAAGGGATGACCTGAAGATTAAAGCTCAGGTGCGAGCAACACGAAAGAGCAAGCAGCTAACCGCAAGCATGACGCCAGAGGCTAGGACAAAAGGAACAAAAGGAACATATTCACGAAAACACACGAAACAACACGGACAGCAAACTGTCTTCGTGTGTTTTCGTGGATCGCTTGTTTCTCTTTTTTTGGCTTGGTCAGACCAGCCCTCCGCTTCACAGATGATTGCCCAACAAGCCTTGCAGGTTGTCGCGGTAGTTGCGCGAAAGGGTCAATTCGGTGCCGCCATGCAGGATGACGCGGTATTCGCCGTGGGACCAATTTTGCAACTCACGGATGCGATCAACGCGGACGACGGCCGAGCGGTGGATGCGGACGAACTGCTTGGGGTCGAGTTGCGATTCGAGGTTGCTGATGGTCTCGCGCAAAAGGAAGGATTTTTTTGGCGTGTGGATGTTGACGTAGTTGCCCTCGGCCTCGATCCAGTCGATCTCTTTGGTTTCGAGGAAGAAGACGCGCCCGCCGGATTTGACAACGAGCCGCTCAACGTATTTGGTCTCGGCCTTCAACTGTTCGAGCAGCGCGAGGATGCGCTCGTCGAGGTGGCCGGAGCGCCGGGGGCGGAGTTGCGCTTTGGCGTGCTGGATGGCCGCCTCGAAGCGTTCGCGATCAAATGGCTTGAGCAGGTAGTCGAGCGCGTGGAACTCGAAGGCGCGGACGGCATATTGATCGTAGGCGGTGACGAAAATGACGAGCGGGAGCGACTCTGACTTGAGAGCCTCGAGCACTGCGAAGCCGCCGACTTCCGGCATCTGCACGTCGAGCAACAGCAGATCGGGGCGTTGCTCCTGCATCGCCGCCAGCGCCTCGGCCCCGTTAGCGCATTCGCCGACAATCTCTAACTCCGGATCACAGATCACCAGATCGCGAATCTTCTCGCGCGCCAGCGGCTCATCATCGACGATCAGCATTCGCATTCGCCAGTCATCCGCCATAAATTTTTCAGGTTACCGGTGCGAGTAAAGTGCCAAAGGCGAAGCGCAACCCGTTTTAGCTGTCAAGTCGGGAGGGGATTTCCAAAGTCACGATCAGGCCGCCTTCCGGATCGTTGGCGAGTTCAAAGCGGTGGGCGTCGCCATAAAGCTTGTGGAGGCGCGCTCGCGTGTTCGCCAGCCCCAGCCCTTCCTTCGACGGTCGCGTGGCCGTTTGATTCACAGATAGGCCGGGGCCGTTGTCCCGCACGCGCAGGCGCAACGTGCCATTTTTCCGGTTGGCCGAGATTTCGATCCGGCCGGGCGTGGCGCGTGGCGCGATGCCGTGGCGAATGGCGTTTTCGACGATGGGCTGCAAAATGAGGTTGGGAACAGGCGTGTCGAGCGATTGCGGCTCGATGTCGAGTTGGGTGGTCAGTCGATCTTGAAAGCGAATCTCCTCGATCTCAAGGTAGCATTTGAGGAATTCCAGTTCGCGGCGTAGCGTCACTTCCTGCGTGCCGGAGTTTTCCAGCGTCAGGCGCAGAAAATCGCCGAGCCGCGAGATCATTTTGTCGGCGTCGTCGGGGTGGCGGTGGACTAGCGCGGAGATCGAATGCAGCGTGTTAAAAAGAAAGTGCGGGTGCGACTGCATCTTGAGGGCTTGCAGTTGCGACTGCGCGAGTTGCGTCTCCAGTTGAGAGGTTCGCAACTCGCCCGCTTGGAAGCGCCGGTAGTAAGTCACGGCGTGGCTGAGAAAGAGGAGCAGGGCATAAACGCCGAGGTCTTCGCTGGCGTTGAAGATGATGGTGCGAAGCGTCTGCATCGGCGCGTAGGGTTTGCCGAGGCTGTGGACGAAGAGCCAGTAGTAGGTGATCTGAAACGTGCCGGCGATAACGATGGCGAAGAGGATGCTGAAGAGCAGGTGCA
>JACCRA010000095.1 GCA_013813825.1 Pyrinomonadaceae bacterium
GCGCGATTCCACCGCGAGCGCACCACCGAGCGCCAGCGCCCGCCGGCGCATACTCGCGAGGCCCTGTCCCTCACTCTCCGATGCGGCATCGAAGCCGGCTCCGTTGTCCGCGATCCGCAGCAGCAGCCATTGACCCTCGGCGCGGAAGTCGATCTCGACGCGCGTGCAGCCGGAGTGGCGCGCGGCATTGTTGGTCGCCTCTTTGAAGACGAGGAAGAGATCGCGGCGCACGTCCACGCCGATCCGCAACTGCTGTTCGTGCTCCGGCGCGTGGAAATCGAGGCGGATGTCGCGCCGCGTAAAAATCTCCTCGGCGTGCTGGCGCATCCGGCGAACGAGATCGAGCAGGCGGTCGCGCTCGGGGCTGATGGCCCAGACGATGTCGCCCATCGCGGCCACCGACTCGCGCGAGATGCGCGAGATCGCGACGAGTGGGCTGGCGGTGGTCGCGCCGCCGTTTCCGCTGCTGCCATTACCTTCGCTGTCACTGCCGGCGGCAAACTGCTGTCTGGCGACTTCGCTCAGGATCGCGATCTTGGTCAGGTTCGCGCCGATATCATCGTGCAGATCGGTAGCGATGCGCGTCCGCATGTTGGCGACTTCCAAGAGGCGCGCGACGCGGTAACGATAGATGCCGTAAATCGCGGCTGCCGCCACCATCGCCGCCAAAGCTAAAAACCACGCGCGCTGATAAATTGGCGGCAAAATTTTGAACGACACGACGGCGACCCGCTCGCTTGCCGTGCCGTCTGAAGCGACGGCGCGAAGCTGTATTTTGTAACTGCCGGCGGACAGACCGACGAGATTGACGAACCGCTCTCTGATCGGCGGGGACCAATCCGCCGACGGCTCAATTTTGTATTGATAGCTCACCTCTTCGTCGTCGAGGGCGGCAAGGCTCGTGAAATCAATTCGGACTTGATTTTGTCCGGGTGCCAATGTTGGCAAATTCAACTCAATCGCGCCGACGGCCGAAACCTTTTGACGCTGGCCTTCGATTTCGATGCCGGTCAGCAAAATTTCCGGCGGATGGCTCGCGGTTTCGGGCAGCGGCGTGTATTTGACCAAACCTTCGGTGGTGCCGAACCACAGCACACCGCTCGCATCGCGCACCGCCGAGCGAAACTCGCGAGGCGGCTGCTCGTCGGAAAGTTTGAGAATTTTGACGGCGCCCGTCGCCGGATTCAAACGATTGATGTCGCGGTCGGTGGCAATGTACATCAAGCCTTGCCCGTCCTGCGTGATGGCGAACGTGCGGTTGCTCGACAACCCTTCGGCTGTGGTGAATTTAATGAAATTCGGTTGTTCCGCCTCCGGCGCATCGATGCGCGCCACGCCGTCGAGCCTCGAAGCCAACCAGATTTTACCGTCCCGGTCAACGAAGATGCCGAAGATACCACCTTGCGGCAAGCCGTTCGATTCTTTGAAAAACTTCGCCTTGCCCTGCGACAACCGCGCCAGACCGCCATGATAAAAGCCGAGCCATAAATTCCCCGTCCGGTCTTCGGCGAACGCGCTGATGAAATTGCCCTTGAACGGTAAGCCGGTGGTCGGCGTCAAATCGTGCAAGGTTTCGTTGGCACGTTCCCACTTGTAAAAAGCGTTGCGCTGCTCGTTAGTCGAGGAGATGAACACATCGCCGCGCGCGTCTTCGTAAAGACGAAAAATGTCGTGCGGAGAGAGTCCGTTGGCTTCATTGAAAACTGACAGCGGCGGCGTCGCCGGAAGTTTTTCAAACTTGACTGGCGGATAACGAAACAAGCCTTCTCCCGTCGCGATCCACCATTCGCCATTGCGGGCTTGAAAACTGAGTTGATTATCGCCCCAACCGAAATAATCAACGGCGGGAGGCAAATTGGGACGCTGCCACTTCAAGCCGGTTTCGTCAAAACGTCCGACATGCCAGACATAAGGTTCCGCGCCTTTTTCCGCCGGGTTGATCGGCACGCGCGCGCCGCGCCGGTCGAACTCGCGGTTGGCGAGAAAGCCGGTCAACAGCAAACTGCCGTCGCCGCTGGCCGAAACACTGCGGACGAACGAAATGCCGTCTTCCAAACCGAACGAAGTTAGTCCGCGTCGCGACAGGCGGAGCGCGCCGTTTGACCGCGTGCCGAGCCATAGATTGCCATTCCGATCCTCGAACGCGGCTTGAAAGCGGCGCGTGCCGATGCCGCTGCGGCGCGTGTAGCGGTAAAACTTTCCGGCCGCTTGGTCGAACTCGAAAAAACCACCCGCGACGCCGATCCATAATTTGCCGTCGAACGATTCGACGATTGAATTGATCCATTCAATCTCGGTGTCTTCGTCCGGCGTTAGATGTCGCATCAGGCGCGGCGTTTCCTGTTCGTCAATGGCAAACTGATATAAACCTTTCATCGCCGTGCCGACCCAGATATTGCCGTTGCGATCTTCGAGCACCGCGCGAAAATAGACGGGCGACGCTTCGGCTGACGCGTAACTCGTGACGCGTCCGTCCGCCAAAATGCGGTGCAGACGATTTCCCGTACCAACCCAGATTGCACCGCGCCGATCTTCGTAGAGCGAATAAATATAATCAACGCCTGCCGCCGACGACGATTCATTGAGGGCAAACAATTGTGCTTTGAGTTGATCGTTGGCTTTGTCGAGTTGAAACAACTCCCCGCCCGCACCAACCCACACGCGACCGCGAGAATCTTGCAGCAACTTCGAGACGCTTTTGCTTTTCGCGTTTGGCAAAAGGTAGGTCGTGAACAGCGGCGGCGAAGCGTCCGCCAATTCAGCGACTTCGTCCGCCAACACGATGCGGTTGAAAATCGTGCCGTCGGGCGTGAATTTGACTAAGCCGCCCGCCGTCGCCAACCAGTAATCGCCTTCCCTTGTATACTGAAAATCAAAGATGGTGTCGCTCGGCAAACCTTCTTGGACAGTGAAGTTGGTAAAACCGTAGCCGTCGAAACGAGCCAGACCGCCGTTTGTGCAAAACCAGAAAAATCCGCTCGCGTCTTGCGAGATTTGGTTGATGCCGTTTTGCGGCAAGCCATCGGCGACCGTGTAGGTTTTGATCGGCAGACGTTCGGCACGCGTGACAAAGGCGACGGCAATGAGCAAGAACAGGAGCAAGAGCCGCCCCACTACTTGAGTGTTCGTGAACGAATTGGCGCGCATAGGCAGTTAGAGAAATGTTGTGCCGGCCATCCGCGAAATTGTTCGGCGGCGGCGCGAGATGAGCGGCGAGGCGCTGCTGTGTTCCAACAAGTCGGGGCCACTCTATCGTCTGGATAGGAGCGGCGCGGATGGCGGATGCGGCGCGCCAAGTTTAACGGCATTCGTTTATTGATGCCAAGAACAAAGGACGCCCGCACAGGACGGATGTGGCAGACAGCGCCACGGGCTTATCGCTTTCCAAGCACAACGACGCGCGGGATGCCTTGCAAGTCTTCGCGGATGTCGAGCAGATTCCAGATGCGCGGATCGACGCAGCCTGCGATCCGCTCTGACTGATCGTGTCCGATCTCGAATAGCAAACGCCCGCCCGGCGCGAGGAATGATGGAGTTTCCGCGAGCAGGCGGCGGACGATGGCGAGGCCGTCGCCGCCGGGCGTGAGTGCCGCGCGCGGCTCGTAGTCGCGTACCTCGCGCTGCAAGCCCGGCATGTCTATCTCGGCGATGTAAGGAGGGTTAGAGACGACGAGGTGAAAGCGCGCGGCAGCGGGATCGAGGGCGTCGAAGCAATCGGAGGCGACGAGCGCGAGGCGCTCACGCACGCCGTGCCGCGCAGCGTTGCGCGCCGCGACGCACAGGGCGACAGGCGAGAGATCGACGGCGATGGTCCGCGCGTCTTTTCGCTCGTGCAACAGCGCGACGGCGATGCAGCCCGATCCCGTCCCCACGTCGCAGACGCACGGCGCATTGGTTCCCTGCAACAATTCAAGCGCCGTCTCGACCAGCAACTCTGTCTCCGGTCGTGGGATTAAAACGTCGGGGGTGACGGTAAACTCCAGCCCGTAGAACTCTTGCCGCCCCGCGATGTACTGTAAAGGCTCGCCCCGCGCGCGCCGCCGTGCCCACTCGCGGAGGAGCGCGAGGCACTCCGGCGTCAGAGGCTCATCGTCGTGCGTGATGAGGTAAGCGCGGTCGCGCCCCAGCGCCCGCGCGATGAGCGTCCCGGCTTCGCGCCGCGCCTCATTCACGCCCGCCGCCCGCAACACCCGGGCCGCTTCTGCTATCGCCCCGGCAATCGTCAGACTCACCACGCCTCACCTTCCGTTGCTGTTGGCTTTAAGCTTTCCCTTTCGCCCTG
>JACCRA010000127.1 GCA_013813825.1 Pyrinomonadaceae bacterium
GGGAGCAAGTAGGCTGCGAGGCCAATGACCTGAAAAATCTCGGCGGCGAGATGCGCGCCGATCACGCCAGCCCAATTGCGCGCCGACTGGTCTCCGGCCGCGTCGGCCGTATGCCGCGATGGGTCAGTCCAATCGTAAGAGACCAGACACAGCATCAGCATCGCGCTCAAGGCAAGGAGCGCGATAGCGACGATCTCATTGAGCCTCGTGTTGCGCGGCGCGAGCGGCCTCGTCCGCATGTCGGTTTGTGCTGTTGCCATAATACTCATCTCTCAAACTGCCCGAAACAAGTTATTTCATTGCCAAGACACCAAGACGCAAAGACAAAATAACTGACTCATTCGTGTCGCCATGCCTTTGTGGTGTGCTTGTCATCCTCTTCAATTTCAAGCCGCGCGGCGCGCGAGCAGATACACCTTGATGAAGTCGTCGATGTCGCCGGCGAGCACCGCGTCCACGTCGCCGCGTTCGAGTTTGGTGCGCGCGTCTTTGACGAGGCGGTAGGGAGCCAGCACGTAATTCCTGATCTGCGAGCCGAAGGAAATGTCCTGCTTGTTGGCTTCGAGCGCGGCCACGTCGGCGCGGCGTTTCTCTAATTCCAACTCGTAGAGGCGTGAGCGCAGCACCTGCATTGCTACCGCGCGGTTCTGGTGCTGTGAGCGTTGGTTCTGACACGAGACGACGATGTTCGTCGGTAAGTGCGTGATGCGAACGGCCGAATCGGTCGTGTTGATGTGCTGCCCGCCCGCGCCGGTCGCGCGGTAGGTGTCCACACGCAAATCCTTATCATTGATCTCCACTTCGATGTTCTCGTCGATCTCCGGCGAGACGAAGAGGGAAGCGAAAGACGTATGCCGCCGTGCCGCCTGATCGAACGGCGAGATGCGGACGAGACGATGGACGCCCGCCTCGGCCGCCAAGAGGCCATAGGCATATTCGCCCTCGACGCGAAACGTGACGCTTTTCAAGCCCACCTCGTCGCCCGGTTGATATTCGAGCAACTCGGTCTTAAAGCCACGCCGCTCCGCCCACTTCAGATACATCCGCAGCAGCATCTCGGCCCAGTCCTGCGACTCCGTCCCGCCCGCGCCCGGATGAATCGTGCAGATGGCGTTTAAGGCATCGCTTTCGCCGCCGAGCATCATCTCCGTCTCGGCCTCGTCGAGAGCGCGCTCCAATTGTTCGACGAGCAGGCGCAGTTCGCGCAGTGAAGTGCCTTCATCCGCCTCTTCGGCCGCAAACTCGAATAGCACGTCCGCGTCCGCGACGGCCGACTCGAATCCTTCCTGCCGCTTGATAACGCGCTCCACCCGACTGCGTTGTTGCAAGAGTTGCTGCGCCGCCTCCTGATCGTTCCAGAAGTTTGGCGCACTGGCCTGCGATTCGATCCGCGCTAACTCCTCGCGCTTCGCGGCGACATCAAAGAAACCTCCCGAGTTGTTCCACCCGCCGGCGGAGGTCTTCATAAGTCAGTCGTAAGTCTTGAACTGATAAAGTCTCGATCATTTGAATCCTTCCTTGTTTCAGTAGTTTGTTTGATCTTACTCGCCGGCGTTCAACGGAGCGACCGCCGCTGCCGGGTCATTAGAACGCCGACCAGCAACAGCAGCGCAATGAAGCCAACCCACAACGGTCGTTCGTCTCCCAAGTCAAAGTAGTAAGCCGCCGCCACGAACGGCACGGCGCACATTGTCGCTGCTCCGAGCGCCAACGCGAACGTGCTGGCGTACAAAAGCATTTTGGTCGGCAACGAGTTTGGCTTAACCGCCATCGCTGATCACACTCCGCGCCCACGCGCGCACGCGGCGCAGCCATTCGAGCCGTTCCAACGTCTGGCTCTCAGCGAGAAACTGCGTGACGATCTGGCTTGTCACGCGCGGGAGTGCCATGCTTTCGTCTGTCTCGGTGTAAGTTTCCCCTGCTAGTTTGTGGAAGACCACCTGTCCGCCCTTATAGCGCCAGATTTCGGGAATGCCGATGGCGGCGTAGATCGGAAACTTGTTGAGCGACGGGCTGGTGATGTCGATCTCGATGGTAAGGTCGGGCGGCGGATCGATTTTGAGATCAATTTCCTTCTTGCCTCTGATGCGCTTCTCATTTTGCACGTAGAAGCACGAATCCGGCTCGAACCCTTTTTTCAGGTCTGGTCGCTTGAAAGTCGTTGAACCGAGTCCCCTCACATTGACGCCGAACTCTTCGGCCAGAACTTCGACGAGCACGGCAATAGTATGGTTTGGCTCTTCGTGACGGGCGGAAAGGATCATAATCTCCAACGCTCCTTCGTCGTAAGCAAAGTGAGGGCTACTGCGCTCGTCGAAGTTCGCCAGTAGTTGCTCGTAAGTCTCCCACCACACGTCGTACAGAATGACTTTGTCAGTTGGCGCGGCGACGCTGATAGACGGAGCCATGCGCTCCTTAACATCATCGATCACAGTGGCGTTGCTCATAATCCCTCTCCGGTTACTAAAGGCCGTCTGTGTTTTAACCGCCTGAAGCCGACGCTGGCGAGCAGCAGTGCCAGCACGCTGACCGCCGCACAGAGCATGACGAATAAATCGCCGTACCGCGTATAAAAAGTCTGCTCACCATCGGAGCGCGAGACGAGCCACGTCCGCACGGCCGGCTCAAAGCTGTCGGTCGCGCCGCCGACTTCGCCGCGCGGGGAGACGTGTGCGCTGATACCGGTATTGGTGACGCGCAACACGGGACGGCGCGTTTCGACGGCGCGGAAGATCGTGTTCGCGAGGTGCTGCCGGAGCACCGGCGTGCGGCCGAGATAACCATCGTTCGAGATGTTGATCAGCACGTCCGCGCCTTCTTGCGTGAACCGGCGAGTGATGGAGGGGTAAGCCGATTCGATGCAGATGAAGACTCCGGCCCGCGCCTCGCCCACCGGCATCAGCGGGTAATCCGCGCCCGGCGTGAACTCACCGACAATCGCGGTGACGAGCGAAGCGCCCGGCAACCAGCGCGGCAACGGCACGTATTCACCAAACGGCAGCAGGCGAATCTTATCATATTGGACGACGAGCCGACCCGCGGCATCGACCATCACGGCCGAGTTGTAAGCGCCGCCAGCGGGAGCCGGCTCCAGCGCGTTGAAGAGGACGGCCGTCCGCTCTGTGCGCGCGAACTCGCCGACCGTCTCGCGGAACTGCGCGTCTCGCGCGTAGGTGAAATTCATCGGCGACTCCGGCCAGACGACGACGCGCGGAAGGTTTGCGATAGCCACTTCATTCATCGTGTCATTACTGGCCGCCTCGTTCGCATTGTCACTTTGATCCGACGCGCGCAACAGTTGAGTGGGGCGCGCCCGCTCCCACTCGCGTAGCGCGTCCGCGCTCATCGTGAGGTGGCGGTTGACGAGAGCCTCATTCTCTTCGAGCGTCCGCGAAAATTCGGGAATCACGTTCGGCTGCACGCCGATCACAACGGCGGCGGCTGGCTGCGACTTTAGCGCGGAGTCAATGAAGTTGATAGTCACGCTCGCGTACAACGCGGCGCTGACGAAAGCGACGGGCAGCGCGGTAAGCATCAACGCGCGTAGTGTGCGGCTAATTAGCGCATAGGCCAGAGCTGCGTTGAGCGTCGTGATTAGAAATCCGACCGCGTACACGCCGCCCCAACTCGCCGCCTGAATCAGCGGCGGATGAAACGCCTGCGAGTAGCCGACGGCGTTCCACAGTTGCCCCGTCACGCCGAGCCGAGCCCACTCCTGCGCCGCCCACAGGAAAGGAACCAGCAGCACCACCCTCCCGACGCCCCAGCGCGTCGATAGTCGCCACAGCGCCAACGCGAACAATCCCGGAAACAATCCGGCGACGAGCGTCAGCGGCGCAAGCAGCACAAAGGCGAGCCAGCGTGGGATGCCGCCGTAATGAATCACCGAGTGCGTCAGCCACCAGCACGAGCCGTAGAAGAAGAGCGTGCCCGTCGTCCAACCCAGTACGAACGCTTGCGGCGCGCTCATCTGGCGACGATGC
>JACCRA010000132.1 GCA_013813825.1 Pyrinomonadaceae bacterium
GCGCTCGGTCACGCTATCGGTCAATCCGGCTCGCGTCTGTTGACGACGATGCTGTACGAGATGAAACGGCGCGACGCGCATCGAGGGGTGGCCGCGCTGTGTCTCGGCGGTGGCAACGCCGTGGCGATGGCGGTCGAGCGGTAAGCGACAGCACAGAGTTAATGACCACTGAAGAACACAACAAGGCGCTTGGCATCATGCACCTCGCATATGGCGGAATCAACTTTCTGACTCTGCTGCTGGTGGCTGTGGTGTTCATGTTCAGTCTCTCGGCTGATCCGGGAATCCCGTGGGAAACTTCTCTGATCACGCTCGTCGTGAGCCTCGGCTTCGTCTTCGGGAATCTTTTTCTGACCGTTCCGAATGTGCTCGCCGGCTATGCGCTGCTCAAGAGAAAATCTTGGGCCAAAGTCCCGGCGCTTGTCGCGGCCGTCCTTGCGATTCTCAATATTCCGCTCGGCTCGGCGCTCGCTTTTTATACTTTCTGGTTTCTCTTCGGCGAGGGCGGGCGTCGGTATCAAAACGGCTGGTCGAACGAGTACCGCTATGCGCTTAACGAAGCGCCCCCGCCGCCCGCTCACGATTGGATCACGGAGCGTGCGCCGCAGCAGCGGACGCGCGAATATGCGCCGCCGCCCCAGCCGCCAAATTGGCGGAGTTAAGCTAGGACACAGGAGACGATATAAGTGAGCGAGATGATCGGCGTCGTTGGGGCCGGCACGATGGGCAACGGGATCGCGCAGGTCGCCGCACGCGCGGGCTATGCAGTCGTGATGCGCGACGTGCAGGACGACTTTCTTGCGCGCGGAGTGGCGGCGATTGAGCGCAGCCTGCAAAGAGACGTGGACAAAGGGCGACTGACCGGAGAAGAGCAGCGCGCCATCGTCGGTCGCATCAGCACAACAACTGACATCGGCGCGCTCGCCGAAGCACACTTCGTCATCGAAGCCGTCACGGAAAACTTGCAAGTCAAGACCGAAATCTTCCGCGCCCTCGACGAGATCACGCAGCCCGGCGCGATCCTCGCCTCCAACACTTCTTCCATCTCGATCACAAAACTCGGCGCGGCCACGCGGCGGCCAGATCAAGTGATCGGGATGCATTTCATGAACCCGGTGCCGGTCATGAAGTTAGTCGAAGTGATTCGCGGCATCGCCACTTCGGACGAGACTTATGAACGCACCCGGCAAATGACCGAGCAGTTAGGCAAAACCGCTCTCGAATGCAACGACTCGCCCGGCTTCGTCTCGAACCGCGTGCTGATGCCGATGATCAACGAAGCCATCTTCACGCTGTACGAAGGCGTCGCGACGCGCGAGAGCATCGACGGCATCATGAAGCTCGGCATGAATCACCCGATGGGACCACTGACGCTGGCGGACTTTATCGGCCTCGATGTCTGCCTCGCGATCTTAAACGTCCTGCACAGCGAGCTAGGCGATCCGAAGTATCGCCCCTGCCCGCTGCTCAAAAAGTACGTGGACGCCAACTGGCTCGGACGCAAGACCGGACGCGGATTTTATAACTATGGTGACAAGTGACAGGTGACGAGTGGTGAATAACGAGTGATGAGCTAAAACTTGCCGTGGCTCGTCACTCGTTACTCGTCATTTTTATTATGGCAAAGAGGTTCGATCAGATTCGGTGTCAGCGGTGCCGTACGGCCAACCCGTTCGGGGAAGAGTTGTGCGCTCAGTGCGGGACGCGGCTGATGCTGGTGGTTGAGCCTTCGACGTTGCGTTACGAGGATGAGGCGGCGGCTGATTCTTCTCATCATGACTATCTGGCCGAGCGCGTCTCGATGCTGGAAAACCGCTTGCTGATGCTGGCCGAAAAACTCGAGAAGGGACTCGATCTGTTGCTGCGCCAGAGCGAGTTGACGCATTACGAACACCTGTTGTTGGAAACTTTAGTGGGCGCTTTAGACGTGGCGGGCGTGCTCGAACAGAAGCGTCTCTACGGCGAATGGCGCGAAGCCTGTGCGCGCGATGATAAAGATGAACATTTGGAGCGGCGCAACGCCGGGTGGCCGGAACGGATTCTGGTGGAGTTGGATCACAGCGCGAGAGCAGGCTGCGAGTCGCAGGTGCGTGAAGGTTGTGCGCTAATCGAGAAAGGGAGGCGGACGCGGGGCTTACGCTTGCTTGAAAGTGCGGCCTCGGCAGAGGCGGCGGGCAGTCAAATTCTCAAGTTTTATATCGGAATGCAGTATTTTAGCGTCCGTCAGATGGTACTGGCGCGCGACTATCTGGAAAGCGCGGCCGAAGCTGCTCCCGGCGACGCGAAGGCCGCCCTGCTCCTCGGCATCGCGTGCGGCGCGCTTGGTGATGCGGAGAACGCTTGCCAGTGGCTCACGCGCGTCAGGAATAAAGTGAAAAGCTCGTTTGCCGCCTCGTCGTCGTTGGGGCTGCTGCACGCGGCCGGCGGAGAGTGGGAGCGCGCGCTCGACGAGTTCAAACGCGCGCAAGCGGCGCGACCGGCGGCGGTCGAAATCAGTTGCGCAGTCGTCGTCGCGTGTTATCGCCTCGGTCGGCTGCGACTCGCTCTGCGCTACGCCAAGAAGGCCGTCGAGGCCGATTTGCAGTACCCGCTGGCTCATTTTCTCAAAGGTTTAATTTTGCTGAAGCTCGGCGAGGAAGTTGAAGCCCGCAAGGCGCTGAGTGAGGCGCGCGGACTTGGCATGAAGGTCGAGACGAAAAAAACATCCGCTCCCGCCGCGCTCAACGCTCACGAGAAACTATTGAATGTTTCTTTCTTCGGCAGCGCCGGCCATCCCCCGAATCATCAACTCTTGGCGGGAGACAAACGACTGTCGGCGCTGCTGCTGGCGGACGCGCTTGAATTCGCCACCGCACGTTGACACTCTTGTGTCGGCCGCTATAATTGCACCTTTTGTTTCCGGGACGGCAAAACGGGCGATCCTGACAAAGAGTTACCGGCGATGAAGATCGAGGTCGAAAAGCTATCGGAGCAGGCCGTGCCTTTCGCGCAAAGTTACCCGGCCGGCGAACTTGATCTGGAAGATGAAATGTTGCGCCTGACAGCGGAAACCCGCGTCGCCGGGCGCGCCACGCGGCAGCGGGCAGAGGTGAAGCTGCAAGGCACAATCTCAACCGCGTTGGAAGTTCTCTGTGATCGCTGTCTGATTTCGTCTCCGGTTCCAATTGAGACGGCGTTTGACGTGTCCTATCAGCCTTTGCAAACGATAGCCGTTGAAGAAGCGAAGGAACTGACGGACGACGACTTAAACTTGTCGTTCTACGAAGGAGACGCGATTGATCTCGACGAGTTGGTGCGAGAGCAGGTGCTGCTGGCATTGCCGAGCCGCTTGTTATGTCGCGAAGAATGCCGGGGACTATGCCCGACCTGCGGCGTGAATTTGAACACGCAGCCTTGCGATTGCGCCCGCCGGGAGACTGATCCGCGTTGGGCCGCGTTAGCGGCTTTGAAAAACAGTGACGAGTGACAAGTCAGAATTGATTGTTATCTTGCTCGTCACCTATCACTTAAGGAGTTAGTAAATGCCGAATCCGAAACGTCGTCATTCAAAATCGCGCACGGGGAAACGCCGGGCGCATGATGCGCTGCGGGCGCCGCAGACCATTATCTGCTCAAATTGTCAGGAGCCGCGGATGCCGCATCGCGTGTGTCCAAAGTGCGGCCAGTACAAAGGGCGCGAAATTATCCGGGTCGTCGTCGAGTCGTAAGCCAGCCGGTGCGGGTGACGCCGCCGCGAAGCCGCGACCAGATGAAGAACGGGCGATACCACAACCTGACAGGTAAAGTCGCGGTTGACGCGATGGGCAGCGACCACGCGCCGCACGTCGAAATCGACGGCGCGCTCGCGGCCACGCGCGATCTCGGCGTCGGTGTCATCCTCGTCGGGCAACCAGAAATAGTGGTGCCCGAACTGCACCGGTGCGGCTGGCGTGCGCAAGGGGATCGCGGCATCGAATTTGTTGAAGCGGCCGAAGTGATCGGAATGGGCGAGCCGGTCGCCGTCTCTGTCCGGCGCAAGCGGAAAAGCTCTTTGCGCGTCGGCATCCGGCTGGTGGCCGATGGTCGCGCCGATGGTTTCGTCTCGGCGGGCAACACCGGCGCGGCGATGGCGACGGCGAAGATGGTGTTGGGGATGCTGCCGGGCGTGGATCGTCCGGCGCTTGCCGCCTTCGTGCCGACCAAGTCGGGGCGGCCGACATTGTTGCTCGACGTGGGCGCGAACGCGGATTGCAAAGCCGAACACATGGCGCAGTTCGCGATCATGGGCGACGCTTACACTCGCGCGGTATTGGGCACGACGAAGCCTTCTGTCGGTCTGATGAGCATTGGCGAAGAAGAGTCGA
>JACCRA010000137.1 GCA_013813825.1 Pyrinomonadaceae bacterium
AGCTTGTACCTTTCTGATTTACCTTTGATTTGAACGCCGAACGAATTTCGATATGGCTTTGCGTACTCAATTAACGCGAATTGGAAAGCTGGCTGAATAAGCGGATTGCTATCGCATCTTTTTATCTCCTGCAAAATTAGCCAAGCATGATTTAGGTTGTCGATACTGGATACAAAGTGGGTATATTGCTCTTCTTACAAACTCATTGTGCCTCCAAAATACGCCTTCAATCGTAGAGCGTATCTCTGATTAACGTCGATTCAACGCAACAAACGACTCAGATGGGCAGGCGGATAGTAAACACTGCGCCGCCGTTGGGCGCGTTCGCGGCGGTCAGCGTGCCGCCGTGCTCGGTGATGACGCGGTGCGCGAGGGCGAGGCCGACGCCGTGGCCTGACGCTTTCGTGGTGAAGAAGGGAATGAAGATGCGTTGTAAATCTTGAATGGCAATGCCGCCGCCACTGTCCGTGATCTCGACTCGGGACCAAGTTTGTCCCCCCGGAGTGACCTCGGAGGAGCCACGCACCCGGACGAACCGTTCCGGTTGTTCGTCGTCGATGGCCTCGGCGGCGTTGCGTAAAAGGTTCAAGAGCGACTGGCGCAGCATTCTTTCGTCGGCGTGTGAAGCGGCGGGGAAGTCGCCTTCGATAAGCAGGCGTACGCGCCGCTCTTCGTAAAGCGGGCGGAGTTCCACCTCGCAGTCCGCGAGCAGCGCAGCGAGTGAAACATCGACGGGACTCAGAGGGCTGGGGCGCGCGAAGTTGAGAAACGAAGTAATCATCTCGGTCAGTCCGCGCACTTCCTGCAACAACGCGCCGGCCGCCGCTTGCCCGCTCACGTCCAGTTCCATCTTTTGCAGCAGTTGGGCGTAGCCATGCAGGGTCGCCAGAGCGTTCTTAAACTCGTGCGCCAGTCCGGCGGACATCTCGCCCAAGCTCTCCAAGTTTCTTTTCAAGGCGAGGGCTTCGCGCAATTGCGCGATCTCGGTGATGTCCGTGAGCAAGCAGATGACGCCGCGCGCGCCGCCGCTGGATTGTTGTGGATTGATGGGCGCGACGGTGACGCCCAGACGGCGGGTCGTCGTCATCGTTTCGCTGCTGGCGGAAACCTCTTCGCGGCGGAAAAGCTCTCCGGTCCGCAAACAGTTTTCGACTAACACGGCCAGCTCGGGCGCGACGCGCAATAATTCTCGGAAGTTTTGCCCTTCGATTGGCAGTGCGATTTCCAACAGCGTTTGAGCCGGTGCGTTCGCGACCGTCGCCCGCCCCTGCGCGTCGAACGCTACCAGCCCCGAAGGGACGCTCGCCACGATTCGCTCGCTGAATTTCTCCGCCGACTCCGCGCGCTCGCTCGCGCGTGCCGACAGAACTTCCAACTCTCGCTGTTGCGCCCGGAGTTTCGCGACGACAGCTTGGAAAGTTTCCAGCACGAACTCGGCTTCGTCGCGCGCCCTCAGTGGTTTGTTCGAGACCACCGGCGCGCGTTCGGCTTCGCCGACGAGTTGACGGTAGGGTCGCAGCATCCAGCGCGGTAGCAGCAAAATGCCCGGCACGCTGACCGCGATGGTCACAAAGAGCACCGTCAACAGCACCGGCGCGTGCGCCGCACCCGCCTGCGGCGTCAGCGCCACCAGCGTCAGGGTGAACAGATTCGCCAGCAGCAGCAAACCGATCACGACGGCTAGCGCCAGTTGCACAGGGTTTTCGTAGCGTGGAAGCATGATGAAAGGGATGAGGGATGAGGGATGAGGGATGAAGAAAAGAAATAAGATGCTTGATCTTATTCATCCCTCATCCCTCATCCCTCAAGTAATGTAGTGGCTAACGTACCAGTTGACGATGTGCATGCCGGCGAGGAGGCTGACGATGGAGCCGAGGCCGAGGAAGATGCCGAAGGGGAGCATCATTTGCATGTCCGGCTCGCGCCGCCACGCCATCAGTCCGACGCCGGCGAATGAGCCGAGCAAGACGCCGACGAAAATCGTCAGCAACGTCAGCGGCCAACCAAGATAAGCCCCGACCATGAACATCATCTTGACATCGCCTAAGCCCATCGCCTCGACCCCGCGCAGTTTCTCCCACAGTTGGCCGACGAGCCACAAAGAGCCGCCGCCAACAATCGCGCCGATGAGCGCGCCGCAGAGCGAGACGGTCCACGCCGGCCAATTCGCCAGAGACCCTTCGCTCAGGAACGACAAGCCGTAAAGGTTCGGAAGCAGGACGCGGGCTAAAAGCGCCAGCGCCAGACCCGGATAAGTGATGACGTTCGGGAGTATCATGTGCTCGGCGTCGATGAACACGAGGGCGATGATGGCAGCCACGAAAACGAGATCAGGAATTAATGGAAGCGTTAGTCCGTCGCGGACAAATGTGAGTCCGAAGAGGACGGCGGTCAGTGCCTCGACCGCCGGATAGCGGGCGGAGATCGGAGCGCGACAGTTGCGGCAACGTCCGCGCAGTGCGAGATAACCGAAGATTGGAATGTTGTCGTGAAATTTAATCGCCGCGCCGCACGCCGGGCAGCGCGAGTTCGGAAAGACAACCGACTCTTCGCGCGGTACGCGGTGAATGACGACGTTCAAAAAACTTCCGATCACCGCGCCGAAGATTGTGACGAGAGCCAGTCCGAGCGTGACAGGAAGCAGCGAGTCATCCCCTAATTGAATGGGAAATTGCCAGAGCAGCATAGGAGACTGAAGAGAGCCTTGCAGTGACATGTCGGCACGGATACTTGACGCGCCGGAGAACCATTCAGCATATTAAAGCCTCCCCCCAATTTGTGAAAGATAAATCATTTGGAAGAAAAGTTTGAAGAGATGAGGCCGCAAGACCGACCATCAGGAAGGACATAGTCAGGCCGCACAGCAACGCTCTCCCTCACGGTCGCGCCTTGCGTTCCTGTCTTTTGTGCTTCAGGCTTCACACGTCTTTCGTCGCCAATCATCATTGGTTCAGAGAGGGGAAAAGTTGGGACATCGCAAGTCGCTCATCGCGCTCGTCATTGTCGGCCTCGCCGTCGTCATGCTGCTGACGTTCGTACCTTACTCGCTGACGCTCGTGAAGAGCGCGGGGCAGCACGCCGTCGCCACCCTCCGCGCCGAACTGCCGGGTGAGCAAGCACCTCACCTACCGTCGCCGTCCGGGCCACCGCCCGCCGCACCGCCTTTGGACGTTTCGGTGTGGTATGTCACGCGCGGCGAAGAGCCGGAGCGGCACGGCGTTTTGATCGAGACGCTTGACGGTCGCCTAACGCTCGCCTCTCATAACGCCGACACGGCGTTTAACCCCGCGTCGCTTGTCAAACTCGCCACGTCGCTCGCCGCTCTGCGCCGCTTCGGCAAAGACCACCGTTTCGAGACGCGCGTTTATGCCGACGGTGAGATCGACAAACAGCAGACGCTGCAAGGCAATCTGTATTTGGTCGGGAGTGACCCGACCTTCGGGGACGTGGCCGCCAGTCTGATCGCGCGCACACTGCGCGGGCGCGGCATCGAGCGCGTGAGAGATAAAATTCTCGTCTCGCCCGGCCTGTCATTCAACTATAACGAATCGGCGGAAGACTCAGCCGCGCATCTCGCGCGCGTGATGAACCTGAAGC
>JACCRA010000166.1 GCA_013813825.1 Pyrinomonadaceae bacterium
AACTGGCCGATGTCGCGCGCGATTTCGATTTGTGGTTTCACGTGGACGGAGCTTACGGCGGCGCGCTCGCGCTCTCGGAGAAACACCGCGCGAAACTGCGCGGCATCGAGCGCGCCGATTCGGTGACTATCGATCCGCACAAGTGGCTGTTCGTGCCGTTCGCGGCCGGCGCGGTGCTGTTGAAAGATGGGGGGCGGGCGCTACGCGAAGCGTTCGACATTACGCCCGAATACTTGAGCGAAGAGCGCGGCGGCGCGGATGTCGAGTACGATTTTTTCCGCTACGGCCAACTCGGCACGCGCCGCTTCAACGCGCTCAAAGTGTGGATGGCTCTGCGGACGCTCGGCGTGCGCGGCTACGCTGAGATTATCGAGCATCAGATCGAATTGACAGAGCATCTGGCCGCGCGGCTCGACGAGATGGAAGAATTTACGCGCGCCGGACAAGTCGAGACGGCCGTGTGTTGTTTTCGTTTCACGCCGCTCTCACGCAACCTCGCGGGCGCGGAGGCCGACGATTTACAGCGCGCCTTGCAGCGGCGCGTCGAGCACAGCGGCGAAGCGTGGCTTTCGACTACGGTGCTGCACGGGCGGCGGGCGTTGCGCGTCAATGTCAACAGCTTTCTAACCGAACGCCGGCACATCGACGATCTGTTAGACTTGCTGCGCCGCGAAGGCCGGCAACTTTTAGAGTCGAGGTGAGCCAGATGAATGACGCCGTAAAATTCGTATTGAGCGCATTAGTGCTGTGCTTCTTCCTGCCTGCTCTTTCCGTCGCCGCGTCGGGCGTGGCGGCAATTGAGACGACAAGTGATCGCTCGCAGCCGGCGATCAAATCCCGCGCGGAGTTCGACGCGCTGGCGCGGCTCAACATCGACGCCGGCTATGCGTTGCCGCACGTAATGTTCGTCATCGACCGCAAAGACAAGAATAAAATTTACTACGTCAACTCGAAGCGTTACCGCTTTCACCGCGATTTCGTTAATGGCACCTACCTGTCGCTCGAACGCGGGCAGGAATTCTTTGAGAACAATTATCTAAAGCCGAACCGCCGGTTCATTTTGGGGACCATTGCCTTTCAGACTCCCGTGCGCCGCTGGACGTTCGAGTTTTGGGAAGGCGATACGATCACCGCCGAACAGATCGAACTTGCCGGTCAATTGATCAACGCCAGCTTCTTTGAGTTGGTCGCCTTTAAGCCGAACTCACTGCGGCAGGAAGAAGCATCGGCCGCTATCGCCGGACTAGAGCGCGTGCTGCAAAGAGAGATCGCCAGCCAACAGGAATATCAACCGCTCAACATCGCGCGCGGCCTCGGTCGCATTCATGTGATCGATAAGCTGGATGAGCACGTCGAGATCGGTTTTAACGAGATACTGGTGCTCAGCGAAGTGCCGGTACATCTGCCGCCGGTCGCCGGCATTATTACGAGCCGGCCTTCAACGCCGCTGTCACATATCAACTTGCTGGCAAAGTCGTGGGGCGTGCCGAACGCTTACGTGAAGAACGCGCACGAGTTGCTCAAGGAGTACGACGGTTGGTGGGTCACGTTCGAGACAAAACTCGGCCAATACGAGATCAAGCGCGCCGATTTGAATCAGTTGAAAATTTATCAGCAGCGTTTGCTGGAGCGCCGCGACGTGATGACACCGCGCTTCAACCTCGCCGAAAAACGCCTGCTCGATCTGCGCCTGCAACGCGCGCGGATGGCCAACGCTTACGGAGCCAAGTCGGCGAACCTCGGCGAAGTGATGCGCGCACGCCTGCCCGGCATTTTGGTGCCCGACGGCTTTACCGTCCCTATCTCTTATTACGAAGAGTTCGTGAAAGAGAACGAGTTGGCGGCATTGATCTTCGAGATGATGAATGATCAGAAGTTCGTCCACGATCCGGCCTACCGGCGCGAGCGCCTGACGGAGATGCGTGGCCGGATACAGCGCGGAACAATGAACGCGCGGCTACGCGCGGAAGTGCTGCGCCGCAAGCGCGCCGGGTATCAGGGACAGGGTTTGTTCGTCCGTAGCTCGACAAACGCGGAAGACTTGCCGAACTTCAACGGCGCGGGCCTTTACTCGACCGTCCCGAACGTGCGCGGGGACGAGCAATTGATCGAAGCGATCAAGACCGTCTGGGCGTCTGTCTGGAACTTTGAGGCATACGAAGCGCGCGAGCGCGCCGGCATCGATCATGCGAAAGTTTATCCGGCCGTGTTAATTCAAAAAGGTATTAATGCCGACAGCTCCGGCGTGATGATCACGACTGATCCTTACGACGACGAAAACAAAGGCGCGATCTACATCAGCGCGAAGCGCGGCTTAGGCATTAAAGTGGTCGAAGGACAAAGGATTGCCGAGCAATTGATCTACCGCCCGCGGTCGCAGGCCGTGCAAGTGCTGACCCGTTCGGGCGAAGACAATTTGCTGACGTTCGACGAGCAGGGCGGCGTCAAAGAGATTCCGATCAGCGGCGAGCGCGTTGTCTTGAGCGACGAAGTAGTGCGCCGCTTGGCGCGCGCCGCCGCGCGGGTCGAGCGCGTGTTCGGCGGCCGGGCGCAGGACATCGAATGGGTTTTCATGGGCGGCCAGATTTACATAGTGCAGTCGCGGCCCTACATCGCGGGCAGTTGAGATTTCGTCAGTTGTCCGTGGTCAGTTCCCCGTTGCACACTTCCGTTTAAGCGTCGCCTCGACCTTCAGATTCAAACGCAAGCGACATTCAGAACGATTGACCACCGACAACGGACCAATCCATATGACAGTGAAACGACGACTCCTGAGCTGCGGTGTGTGCTGCCTGATGACGCTGGCCCTGTGTGCGTGCCAAGCTTTCAACACAGCGGGGACCAATCAAGGCGCGGGCGGCGTAGCTTCTCCAACGTCCAACATTGGTGCGGCGTCGGGGCAGCCGGCCGAGTTGGATGACGAGATCGCCCGGCTTGAGCGCGAGGCCGAGAAAGACCCGGACGACGACGTCACGCGCACTTCTCTGGCGCAGGCTTATTACCTACGAGGCAGCGCCCTGCAACAGTCCGGTAAGCTCGATGAGGCGATGAGCGACTTCCAGAACGCCCTGCGCTTCGATCCCGCGCACGAAGAAGCCAATATTCGTCTCGCGCAAATCACCCGCGAAAAAGAACCCGACCCGCGCGCTGACGACGGCAAACCGGTCGCTATTCCCGCCACGCCCGGGCCAAATAGCAATAATAAGTAATGAGTGATGAATACTGAGTAAAAACATCTGCCGTACTCATCACACAGCGCTTTTTTTTAGAAGCATGTTGATCATACCTGCGATTGATTTAAAGGGCGGGCGCTGCGTGCGGCTGACGCAGGGGCGGAAAGCGGACGTGACGGTGTATGACGGCGAGCCGGTCGAGATCGCGCGCGAATTTGCAGCGGCCGGGGCGCGGATGCT
>JACCRA010000220.1 GCA_013813825.1 Pyrinomonadaceae bacterium
CCGCTGACCACCCAGTTGTTACTGGCGTCGAGTCCCGGCGCGGCGTGGCCGAACAATTCGCGTGTGCGATTGATTGATTCGGTGACGGCGGCCAACTCGCGCCAGAGAGCGGAGCGCGCCGCCTCGCTCGCGGGCAACGCCGGCGTGAACCGCGCCGCTTTCTTTCGCGCGGCGCGGGCGCTGCCGACGACGATCACATCAAGCGGCGAAGCCGAGGGCAGCAGCAACTGGCGCTTCTCAACTGGCAGGTCGGCGAGCATCGCGCGCATCAGATCAACCGGCCATGTGGTTGAGAGCACTTCGGCGAAGTTCTTGCCGAGAACGAGCGAATCAAGCGGCGTCCACGGGCGCGGCTGATATTGCAGGAGCGCGAATTCGACGGGCAGCTTTTGGCCCTCGCCGCTGCCGTCGAGTGAAGCGATGTAAGCATTGACGCCGCGCGCGTAGGCTTCGAGCGCCGCCCGCGCCGGCTGTGAGACGGTCGCGAGCGACGCTTCGGCGACGCGCGTGAAACCGTATGTGCGCCGCCGCTTGTCGTCTTCGAGCGTCAGTTGGCCGAACAGTTCGGACAACTCTCCGCGCGCCGTCCGGCGCAGCAAGTCCATCTGCCACAGACGATCCTGCGCGGTGACGTAACCTTGTGCGAAATACAGATCGTCTTCACTCGCGGCCTCGATGTGCGGAATGCCGCGCTCGTCGCGCCTGACGAGTACGCGCCCCTTCAGGCCGGTGATGGGCAGCGTTGTTTCCTTCGCCGGGGCCGGCGCGGTCTGCGCCGTCGCCCGCTGGTTGGAAGGCATCAGGAATGAACCAAGCAGGGCGAGCGTCAAGATGCAGGAAATGTGTCTGTGTCTCATTAACGCCTCAAGAACATGCGTGTATTAGCTTTTCAGGGCAACGAACAGTTAAGGGGATTCCGTGTGTGATGGTAACACGAAAAGTATGGATGGTGGCGGAGGGATGAAGACAGCACGGGAAGACGTGGAAGGGAGGCGGGGAGCGCGCTCACACTTGCCCTGACTCCCCTCCACGCTTCCTTATCATGTGGCTCGCAGCCTGATGTCGCGGACGCCGCGCAGGACGCCGTCGCCGCCGCGCTTGAGCGTCATGATGGGTGAGAAAGTGCTAGGCGCGGCGACACGCTGGCGCGCCTCATCGGTGATGAACGAGTCGCCCTCGAACCAGTATTCGTAAATCAATTGTTCGGCGATCGCGGCGGTCGAGACTTTGGCGTGGATGTGCGCCGGGATGCCGCCGCCGGGGTAAGGGGCGGGCTTGATGGTCCGGAACTCGTAGCGTCCGTCGGCGTCCGTCCGCATCCAGCCTTTCAGTCGCGGGTCGGGCGGCTGGCCGTTGCCGTCCTTTTCAGAGTAGAGGCCGCGCGCGTCTGTGTGATAGACGTAAAGTACAGCGCCGGCGAGCGGCTTGGTCCCGTCCGGCCCGTAGATCGTGCCGGAGACGATGAGCGGCTCTCCCGGCTCGTTTTTCGTGACCATCGCGATTTTCGCTTCTTTGACGCCCGTCTCGTTGGTGGCGGCGGGCGAGACATTAATGACGGCGTGTTGACTGGCACAGCCGAGGAGCAGACCGGGGCCGAACGGAAGGGCAGTTAGTCCGACCACCGCGATGCCGGCACGCATCAGAAAGCCGCGACGATCGATGTCATTGATTTTTTGTTCGAGCATTATCTTCACCTTTCTTCGTCAGTGAAGGCTCACGGGCGGATGTGCCATGCGCCGGGTAGTCGGGGCCGGGAGAAGGTGATACACGAACTCGCGCGAAACGACACGCAGCGGAAAACTACTATCGCGTGAATTTGTGGAACGCCCCTCCCAAAGTCAGAAGCGATCGCGTCCGAACGCGAGACTGTTCTTGCCGGCCCTTCGCGAATCGTGACACTGGAATTCGCCAGCCGTTTGCGGTTACACTGGCACGCGATTCGTCAACGCCGTTTTGTTCAAAGGGTCAATCGATCAATATGTCAATTATTCGTCGCCACTTTATACGCGTATGCACCATGGTTTTGTTCACACTCTTGCTGAGTGCGGCGGCGGCGGCGCAGCAGCGACCGCTGTTAACCGAAGATGTGGACATTATCCCGCCCGGCTCGGCGCGCTTTGAAGTGGGCGTCGATTTCTTTCAGGACGCGAAGTTTCCGTTCTCCGGCCTGACCGGCGATCTGACGCGGGTGGGCGTCGTCGGCATCAACATCGGCCTCTCGCCCAACGTCGAAGTGCAGCTTGACGGCGTGTTGCAGAATTTTCTGAGCATCAA
Organism: Pyrinomonadaceae bacterium; assembly: GCA_013813825.1. GTDB lineage: Bacteria > Acidobacteriota > Blastocatellia > Pyrinomonadales > Pyrinomonadaceae > JACCRA01. Next base: position 2,275 of record JACCRA010000220.1, read on the forward strand.
TTCCGTCAGCCCGAATCCGCCGGTCGTGCCCGACTTCGCGCTTGGCAGCAATTCGACGAACGACACCGGCGACTTCCGCCTCTCAACTAAAATCAAACTGCGGAGCGAGACGCGCCGTAGCCCTTCGCTCGGCTTTATGTTCGGCGTCGAACTGCCAAACTCGAACGAGACGCGCGGCATTGGGACCAATCAAACCAACGCTTTCGGCCTTATCCTCGTCGGCAAAAAGTTCGGCGTGGAAGATCGCCTCAACCTCTTCGGCAATCTCGGCATCGGCATTCTCAGCGCGCCGACCGAGCGGTTTACCCAAAATGACGTGCTGCTCTACGGCATCGCCGGCATCTACCGCTTGAACCGCCAGGTGAATCTCGCCGGCGAGATTAACGGCCGCGCCAACACGCGCCGCGGACGCGCCCCATTCGGCACCGAGCCGCTCTCCGAAGCGCGCCTCGGCCTGCAAGTCAAATCCTCCGGCCTGCGCTTCGATGTCGCGGGCATCGCCGGCCTGACTGATTTCAGCCCCCGCACCGGCCTGACCTTCGGCGTCACTTACGACTCGCCTTCGCTGTTCACGCCGGTCAAATAAAACAGTGATAATTGACAAGTGACGGGTGACAAGTTCAGAACTTGTCTTTATCTTGTCATCCGTTACTTCTCACTCGTCACTGAATTCATATGTTCGATTGGCTGAGAGAAACGGCGGAGCGGTTGCAGGTGTTCATCGTGACTGTTCCGATCTACGTGGCGGGACCGGCGATGATCGTCATTGGCGCGCTCGATTCCTCGCTGCTGTCGCTGCCGGAAATCAACGATTACCTCGTGGTGATGCGTTGCTACAGCGATCCGAAGGCGGTCTTCTATTTTCCGCTGTTCGCGGCATTCGGCTCGGTGATCGGCTGCACGCTGCTCTACGCGATCATGCGGCGCGGAGGCCAAGCGGTCTTGCGACGGCGTTTCAGCGCCGAGCACATCGAGCGCGTCGAGCGCGCCTACGCGCGTTATGGTTTTCTGACGCTGGCGATCCCGGCGCTGCTGCCGCCGCCAATGCCGTTCAAGATTTTCGTCGCGACCGCCGGCGCGCTTGAATATCCCCGTTGGCGTTTCATGGTGACGATCATGATCGCCCGTAGTTTTCGCTACTACGTCGAAGGCACGCTCGCCGTCTTCTACGGCCGGCAGGTGATCGACTTCATCCAGCGGTATGGACTCCTGCTACTCGGCGTCGTGGGCGGCGCGGCGCTCGTCGGGTTGCTTATCTATCTCGCCGTCAAGCGTGCGCGCGGAACCCCGGTCGAGGACGTGACGGAGCCGGATGCATCGGGCACTGATGATGACGCGCAGAGTTTAAGATAGCTGGACAAAAATCGATTTAATTAACTACCGACGGCATGGATGACACAGAGGGGGACAATTTGGTTTCATCATCTGAATTTCAAATTTAGATTTGAAATCAACGAATTGTAAGCTTCCGTAATCACTTGTGTTTTCTGGGGTAAAGTCCGTCTTGTTTTCAAACTAGAAGCTCAGAAGGACATTCATTAAGTGAAGTGGCTGCTGCGGAAGATCAGCGACGGTCTGACGCAAATCTCACAATATCTCGTCACGTTCGGGCCGTTCGGTTTGTTCGCCGTCGCGTTGCTTGATTCGGCGTTGGTGCCCCTGCCGGGTGGCCCTGACGCTGTGATGATCCTGCTTTCGACCGCGCGGCCGTCGTGGGTGTTGCTCTACGCCGTGGCCGCGACGCTCGGCTCGGTGATCGGATGCCTCATCCTGTACCGGCTCTCGCGCCGCGCGGGAGGTCGCGCTCTCGCCCGCTTCTCCGCGAGAAAGCAAGCGCGCGTCAAAGAATTGATCGACCGCTACGATGTGCTCTCCGTGCTGGTGGCGTCGATTTTGCCGCCGCCGTTCCCGTTTAAGCTGTTCGTAATCACCGCCGGAGTCTTCCGGTTGAACCAGTGGCGTTTCGCGCTCGCGGTCGCCGCCGGGCGCATGTTCCGCTTCTTGCTCGAAGGCTATTTGGCGGCGCGCTACGGCGAGCGCGCTAAAGACCTGCTCGCCGAGTATTATCCCTTCGTCGCCCTCGGCCTCGCCCTGCTCATTGTGCTGTTCTTTGTCGGGCGGAAGGTGCTGAAAGGCAGAGGTCAGAGATCAGAGGTCAGAGGCGAGTAAAGAGATGTTAATCCGGCACTGTCCCGTCGGAGGTGAGCGGCGATTGAGGCGTTTAGTAAGAGTTTGCTGATCGCTGACTGCTGACCGCCGACCACTGGCCTCTAGTCTCAGGCCTGAAGCGTCGCGCGGAGGCCAAATCGCGGACGCCGTGACGGTCGAGAATTTCGAGCAGGCGGATAAAGATTTCGGCGGTGGCGAGGGCATCGCCGGCGGCGCGATGGCGATTATAAATTTTGACGGAGAAGTGTTCAGCGACGGTGTGCAGGCGGTGATTGAGCAAGTCGGGGATCATGCGCCGAGACAGGCCGACGGTGCAGAGTTGTGAGTTGAGCATCCGCTGGCCGGGAAAGACGCGCGCGACTTCGTGATTGATAAATCGCACGTCGAACTGCGCGTTGTGCGCGACGAGCACCGAGCGGCCGGCGAAGTCGAGCCAGTCAGCGGCAATCTCGGCAAAGAGCGGCGCGCCCTTGACCATCTGATCGGTGATGCCAGTTAGCCCGACGATGAACGGCGGGATCGGGACCTCTGGATTGAGAAGTGTTTGAAATTCATCGACGACGCGCCCGCCGCTGACGCGGTAAGCTCCGATCTCTGTGATGCGGCCGGGCGGAGACTTAGCCCCGGTCGTCTCGACATCGACAACGACGAAGTCCGACTCGGCAAGGGCGCGAACTTCCACGTCTTCGCACACGATCTCGACCTCGTGCGTGTCCGTCAGCCGCAGCCGGCAGTCGTTACTGATTAGCTCGGAGATGAGCATCGCGGCGGTTAGTTGATCGAGGTCCGGCAGTTGAAGGACGGCGGCGGCAAGGTGGGCGGCGCTGGCCCGGCCGTCGCGTCGGCGTTGCAGGATTTCAAACGCTTCTTGCACGAGGATGGAATCGGAAACTAAATTAAGCGGTTGCGGCATCGTCGGGCATTGTACACGCAGGCCGCGCCGGAGGTGTAGGGCGGAAGATGAACGCTGACGAAGTGATCGCCAGATTCACGCGGACGGGCGCGTTGCTGGAAGGCCATTTTATTCTAACGAGCGGGCTGCACAGCCCCCGCTATCTGCAATGCGCGCTGGTGCTGCAATACCCGACTGAGGCCGAGGCTTTCGGCCGCGCGCTGGCACATAAATTCAGCGGGCAACGAATCGAGACGGTGGCCGCGCCCGCCATCGGCGGCATCTTGATCGGCCACGAAGTGGCCCGCGCCCTCGGCGCGCGAGCGATCTTTACCGAGCGCGAAAGCGGGACGATGACGCTCCGGCGCGGTTTCCACGTGCGGGCGGGCGAATGTGTCCTCGTCGTCGAAGATGTAATAACGACTGGCGGCTCGACGCGCGAAACGATTGTCGCCGTGCGCGCCGCCGGCGCTCGCGTCGTCGGCGCGGCCTCGATCATCGACCGCTCCGGCGGACGCGCGGATGTTGGCGTGCCCAGCGTCGCCCTCGCCACGCTCGACATTCCCGCACTCGCGCCCGCCGCCTGCCCCGCCTGCGCCAAAGGATTGCCGGCGACTAAGCCGGGAAGTCGAAAAGCAGTGACGGGTGACGGGTGACGAGTCGCAAGTTGAAAAACTTGTCTTGGCTCTTCACCCGTCACTCGTCACTCGCCGCTGCTTTATGAATTACAAATTGACGCTGCAATATGATGGGACGGAGTTTCACGGCTGGCAGTTGCAGGGGACGCTGCGGACGGTGCAGGGAGAACTGACGCGGGCGCTGTTGTTGCTGGATGGTCAAGCCGTCGTGGTGCATGGCGCGGGGCGGACCGATGCGGGTGTCCATGCCGAGGGACAGGTGGCGCACGTTCATCTGCGGCATGAGATGACGCCGGAAAAGTTGCGCGCGGCGATTAACGGTAATGTCGGGCGCGATTTGCGGGCGCTCCGCGTCGAGATTGTGCCCGACGACTTTCACGCCAGATTTGCGGCGCGCGGCAAGACCTATTGCTACCGCGTCTGCAACGCGCCGTTTCACTCGCCGTTTCTGTTGCGCTATTCGCATCACGACGCGCGCAAACTGGACATCGAGTTGCTCCGCGAAGGCGCGCGGCTGTTCGTTGGGACACACGATTGGACCGCCTTCTCGTGCGCGCGGGCGGATGTTGCTTCGCGCGTCCGCACGCTCTCGCGTTTGGATGTAAGGGAAGAATGGAACGAAGCGGGGCAGTGCCGGCTCATTGAATTGACCTTGAACGCGGACGGCTTTTTGCGTTACATGGCGCGCTCCATTGTCGGCACACTGCTTGATGTTGGGCGCGGAGCTTTAGATTTAGCAGCTATCGCACGCGCGTTAAAAACCGGCGGCCGCTCCCTCGCCGGCGCGACCGCCCCGGCCCGCGGGCTGACCCTCAAGCGCGTGCATTACGGCGACGAGTAATTCGCTTGCCGCAGCGATCCATGAATTGAACGGCCGGTCTTCCGCCCTGCTTCTTTACGATTCACGGTTTACCAATTACCATGCAGCGGATTCACCTGTGAGCAAAAAGCACACCTCCGTCATGGACAGCGAAGCGAGGATGCTCGCGAATTTTTCCGAAGTGATCGCAGCGGATTCATGCGACGCGGCGCTCTTGAGTCGCGTCGCGTGGGACCAGTTGCCGCGCCACGTCGGGATCATCATGGACGGCAACGGGCGCTGGGCGGCGCAACGCGGGCAGCCGCGTGTGGCCGGCCACCGCGCCGGCATTGAGGCTGTGCGAGCGGCGGTCGAGACGGGGGCGCGGCTCGGTCTGGGGGCGCTCACGCTCTACGCCTTCTCCACGGAAAACTGGAAACGTCCGCGCTTTGAAGTCGATGCCCTAATGCGAATGCTGAAGCGTTATCTCCGCCTCGAATTGGAAGAGATTCATCGCCAGAACATTCGCTTTCAAACTATTGGCCGCACTGGCGCGTTGGCCGATAGCGTCCGGCGCGAGATTCAACGCGCCGTCGAGCGCACCGCCGGCAACACCGGCATGGTCTTGAGCGTGGCGCTCAACTACGGCGGTCGCGCTGAGATCATTGACGCTTGCCGCGCCGCGCTCCGCCGTCTCCGCGAGCGCGGGCAAGACCCCGAAGCGATTTCCGAAGAGGACATCGAGCGCGAACTCTACACGCGCGGTCTGCCGGAACTCGATCTGCTCGTGCGAACCAGCGG
>JACCRA010000222.1 GCA_013813825.1 Pyrinomonadaceae bacterium
TCGTACCTGAGCGCGATCATCGGATCGACTTTGGCCGCCCGCCGCGCCGGCAAATAGCAGGCGATGAGTGCGACTCCGGCGAGCAGCAGCGGGACGCCGACAAACGTCAACGGATCAGTCACGCTCACTCCGTAAAGCAGGCTCTCCATCACTCGCGTCAAGGCGAAGGCCCCGACGAGTCCGACCACGACACCGACGAGTGCGAGCAGCATTCCCTGCCCGACGACGAGGCGTAACACATTGCCCTGCTGCGCGCCGAGCGCCATGCGGACGCCGATCTCGTGTGTGCGTTGCGTCACCGAGTAAGACATCACGCCGTAGATGCCGACGCCTGCGAGGACGAGCGCGAGGGACGCGAAGATGCCAAGCAGCAGGGCATAGAAGCGTGGGTGCGCGACAGATTCGGATAACAACACGTCCATCGTCTTAATGTTCGTCACCGGCTGATCCTTGTCCACCATCGAGATCGCACGCTTGATAGATTCGACGAGGCTCGCGGGATCATTCTTTGCGCGGACGACCAATACCGTTGAAAGCCACGGGTACTGTTGGTCGGGGACGTACATCTCGCTTCCGATCTTGTCGCTCAGAGTTCCCTGCTTCGCGTCCTGCGCGACGCCGACGATTTCATGCGACACCGGCCCGCTCATGTAATGCTTGATCTTGAGCCGTTGCCCGACCGCGTTGACATCCGGGAAGAGACGACGCGCCATTGTTTCGTTGATGATCACGACGGGTTGAGCGTCTTTCTTATCGTGTTCCGTAAATTCGCGCCCGGCCCGCAAGGCGACGCCCATCGTCTGAAAATAGTGATGGCTAATCGCGCTGTGGAACGCTTCCTGTTTGTCGCTCGTGTTGGCCTCGCGCCCTTCGACAGTAAATCCGAAATTCAACCCGAAACTCGCGAGCGGTGGACCGGAATTCGCAGCCACGTTCTCGACGCCGGGGACCACCGCGACCTGCTCCAGAATTTGCCGGTAGAGCGCCGAGCGCGCATCATCCTGAAGGTATTTCTGCGTGAGCGGCGGGCTGACGCTCATCACTAAAATGTTCCGCGGGTTGAAGCCAAGATCAGACTGCCGCAAGCGCACGAGGCTTTTCAACATCAGTCCGGCGCCGACGAGCAGCAACAACGTCAAAGCGATCTCGGAGACGATGAGCACGCCGCGCAATTGTTGCAGCCGCAGCCCGGCGGTCGCGCTCCGGCTTGTCTCTTTTAGCGATTCGTACACGTTCGGGTTCGACGCCTTGAGCGCCGGCAAGATGCCGAACAGCAAGCCGGTCAACACTGACACGCCGAGCGTGAAGCCGAGCACCGCGCCGTCAATCCGGCTCTCATCGAGACGCGGGAAGCGCCAATCCGACGGCACGAGGGACGTGATCGCGTCCACGCCCCACAACGCCAACAACAGCCCCATGCCGCCGCCGAGGAAAGCCAGCAATAAACTCTCGATCAGGAGTTGCCGGACGATACGCGCGCGCGTCGCGCCGAGCGCCGTGCGAATCGCTACCTCCTTGTGCCTTGATGTCGCTCGCGCGAGCAGCAGATTGGCGACGTTAACGCACGCGATCAGCAGCACGAAGCCGACCGCACCGAGCAGGATCAAGAGCGCCGGCCGCACCTCCGTCACACCCTGCTCATGCAGCCGCACGAGTCGCACGCCCCAGCCTTCGTTGGACTCCTTATGCTGAGCTTCGAGCCGGCCCGCGATGACGTTCATCTCGGCCTGCGCCTGTTCGAGCGAGACGCCGTCCTTAAGTCGCGCATTGACGGCGAAGTAGCGACTCTCGCGCGGCTTCATCTCGCCCGTGTCCATCAACAGCGGCGTCCACACCTCGGCGAACGACGGTTGCTTGAAGTCCGGCGGCATCACGCCCACAACTGTTGTGCTTTTGCTGTTAATCGTGAGCGTCTTACCGATGACATTCGGATCGCCCCCGAAGCGCCGCTGCCACAAACGATGGCTGAGGACGATTACGCGATTGCCGCGCACCACGTTTTCTTCCGGCAGGATTGTGCGGCCCAACAGCGGCTGCACCTTGAAGACCTTGAAGAAATCATCCGACACCCGCGCCCCGATAAACTGTTCAGGCTGATCGCCACCGGATAAGTTGACGCTCCCGCCGCTGTAGGCCGTGATCCCCCCAAAAGAACTGTGCTGCGCACGCCAGTCGAGAAAGTCGGCGGGCGATGCCCCACCAAATTGATCGTCGCCATTCTTCAGGTTGATTGAGTTGACCCCGACCAACCGCTCCGGTTCAGGAAACGGCAACGGGCGCAACAACACCGCGTTGACCACGCTGAACAAACTCGTATTCGCCCCGATCCCCAATGCCAACGCGAGTACCGCCACCAGCGTAAACCCCGGCGACTTCCACAACGCGCGCACCCCGTACCGGACGTCTTGCCACAAGGTTGTCATC
>JACCRA010000230.1 GCA_013813825.1 Pyrinomonadaceae bacterium
CGGACTCGGAATGTTGTGGAAGCAACTGGTAAAAAAGTTTTGGTGATTGGGGCGGCCAGAAGCGGTATGGCGGCGGCGCGATGGTTGGCGGCGCGGGGGGCGACGGTGGCGCTGCATGATCGCAAGCCGTTGGAAGAGTGGACGGAAGAGGCGCGGGCGTTGAAGTCAGAGGGCGTCGGGCTGGTGCCGGGAGAAGCGCCGTCATGGTTGCTAGACCAGATCGAGTTGGTGGTGCTGAGTCCGGGCGTGCCGGCGCACATGATCCCGGTGCGCTATGCCGCGCGGGCAGGAGCGGAAGTGATCGGCGAGGTCGAATTGGCCTCGCGTTATTTGCGCGGGCGCGTCGTCGGTATCACCGGCACGAACGGCAAGACGACAACAACGACGCTCGTCGGCGAGTTGCTCAGAGGCGCGGGGTTGCAAGTCCAAGTTGGCGGCAACATCGGGACGCCGCTCACGTCGCTAATTGAGACTTCAAGCGACGACGGCTGGACGGTCGTTGAGTTATCAAGCTATCAACTGGAAACGATCACAAGTTTTCGACCGACAGTCGCGCTGGTGCTCAACCTAATGCCGGATCACATGGATCGTTACGAGACGCTGACGGAGTACGGCGCGGCGAAGCATCGCATCTTCCGCAATCAGGAGGCGGGCGACGTGGCGGTGCTGAACGCGGACGATCCAATCGTCTCATCGTGGGCCAGCGGCTTACGCGCGCATGTCGTTCTCTTCAGCGTCGAGCGTGAACTCGAAGAAGGATTGTTTCTGCGCCGCGCGACGGGCGAGATCGTCTCGCGCACAAGCGGAGGCGAGCGCGTGTTGCTCAGGCGCGACGAGATGCAGTTGCGTGGGTTGCATAACGTCCAGAACGTGCTGGCGGCGCTCGCGGCCGGGCTGGCGTGCGGCGCGTCGCCCGCATCGATGCGCGAAACCGTCCGCGGCTTTCAACCGGTCGAACATCGCTTAGAGCGCGTCGCCGAGATCGCGGGCGTCGAGTATTACAACGACTCGAAGGCGACGAACGTGGACGCGGCTGTGAAAGCTCTCGAAGCCTTCGCCGACGCGCCCGGAAAAGTGATCTTGATGCTCGGCGGACGCGGCAAGAACGCGCCCTATGCGCCGCTTGCGCCGCTCGTCGCCGCCAAAGCTCGCGCCCTCGTCGTCATCGGTGAAGACTCGGAGCGCATCGAGCGCGAGTTGAAAACTTACGCGCCCATCATCGAACGCGCGACAGACATGCGCGATGCCGTCCGGCGCGCACATGATCTGGCCCGGCCCGGCGACACAGTCCTCTTCGCTCCGGCCTGCGCCAGCTTCGACATGTTCGACAACTTCGAGCACCGGGGACGAGAGTTCAAAAAAGAGGTGTCAGGTGTCAGGTGTCAGGTGTCAGGTTCAACCCAACCCTGAGACCCGGCACCCGACACCTGACACCCGGCACCTGTTCTTGTTATGGCGAGGAAACTTCAAACGGATGAATGGTTGTTCGGGGCGGCGGCGGGGCTGGCGCTGTTTGGGGTGGTAATGGTGTATAGCGCGGCGGGGCCGTTGGCGTTCCGGCAGGGCGGCAGCCAGTATCAGCATGTGTTGAAGCAGGGCGGATGGACGCTGGCCGGCCTCGTCGGCATGGTCTTGATGATGAATTTCGACTACGGGCGGCTGCGTCACCGTTTCGTGGTGCGGGGCGGGTTGATCTTGACAGTGCTGCTCTTGATGGCCGTCTTCGCCTTCCCGCGCATCAACGGGGCGCACCGTTGGATCAGATTGGGCTTCGTCTCGTTTCAGCCGTCGGAGTTGGCGAAGTTGGTGCTGACGTTGTTTCTGGCCCGGTTCCTCGAACGACGCGCGGGCGAGGAACACGATTTGTGGAAGACGTTCGCGCCGTGCTTGTTGGTGACGGGCGGATTGGTCGGGTTAGTCGCGCTAGAACCTGATCTTGGGACGGCAATGATGCTCGGCATGATCTGTCTGGTGTTGCTTTATACGGCGGGTGCGAATTTGCGACACCTCGGCGTGATGGGCGCGGCGGCGCTGGCCGGGGTGGTCGCGATGATCGCCTTGTTCCCGTGGCGCATGAAGCGGATCGTGGCTTTTCTTGATCCGTGGGCGGACGCGCAGGGGACGGGTTATCAAGTTGTGCAATCGCTGTTGGCTGTCAGTTCGGGGGGGACCAACGGGCTAGGCTTTGCCGAGGGGCGGCAGAAAATGTTGTTTTTGCCGTTCGCCCATTCGGATTACATCTTCGCGGTGGTCGGGGAAGAGTTGGGACTGATCGGCGCGCTGACGGTGATCGGAGTTTTCGGGTTGCTCTTGTGGCGCGGTGTGCGCGCGGCGTTCAGAGCGCCGGATAGGTTCGGGATGTTGCTCGGAATGGGGATCGTGACGGGCATCGTCGTGCAGGCGCTCTTTAACATTAGTGTGGTGTTGTCGCTTGTGCCGCCCAAAGGTATCCCGCTGCCGTTCATCTCCTATGGCGGATCGTCGATGCTGCTGACGCTGTCTTCAATCGGCGTGCTCTTAAACATCTCGCAGCAGGGCAGCCCACAGGGGAGCAGCGGCGGTGCGCAGACTTTCGTGCGGCGGCAGGCCGCGCCAGTAGTGGTTCCCGCGCCGCGCCGGCGTGAGCCGGTGGCGCAGCCGGAGTGGCGGCCGGAGTCTTGGCGGGGGTGAGATAAGGGATGCGCGCACTGTTCGCCGCCGGCGGGACGGGCGGTCATATTTACCCGGCGCTCGCGGTGGCGAAAGAGTTGCTGAACAGTCGTCCGGCGGCGCGCGTCAAGTTCGTCGGCACGGCTCGCGGGTTGGAAACCAAACTGGTCCCACAGGCGGGTTTCGAGTTGCTGCTCATTGAAAGCGCGGGGCTGATGAACATGAGTCTGAAGCAGCAGCTCTATGGCATGTACTTGCTGCCGAAGAGTTTGTTGGCGGCGCGGCGGCTGTTGCAGAAGTTTCGGCCGAGCGTTGTCGTTGGCGCGGGCGGCTACGTGACGGGGCCGGTGCTGCTCGTGGCCGCGCTCGCGGGCATCCCGACACTGGTGATGGAGTCGAACGCGGTGCCGGGCTTCACGAATCGTCAACTGGCGCGCTTCGTCGATGCGGCGGCTGTGTCATTTGCGGAGACGGTCGCGTATTTTCCCGGCAAGGCCGTCGTCACCGGCAACCCAGTTCGGCGCGAGTTCTTTGACATCCCGGCAAAAGTGCGCGACCCGGTTCGCTTTTCGTTGTTGCTCTTCGGCGGCTCTCAGGGCGCGCGGGCGGTGAGCGAGGCGATGCTTGAGGCGTTGCCCGGTCTGGAACCTTACCGCGACCGCCTGCACATTACGCACCAGACGGGGCCGCTCGATTTCGAGCGTATCCGCGCCGCCTACGCGCAGGCCAATTGGTCTGAACGCGCCACTGTCCGCGAATACATCGACGACATGGTGACGGCCTTCGCCGCCGCCGACGTGATCATCTCGCGCGCCGGCGCAACGACGAGCTTTGAACTAATGGCCGCCGGCCGCACCGCGATCATGATCCCGCTGCCCGGCCAGCAAGAGCAGCAACGCAACGCCGAAGTGCTGCAACAGGCCGGAGCCGCACGCATGATCTTGCAGCAAAATCTAACCGGTGACTCGCTCGCCGCAGAGATCACGGCATTGCTCAACGACCCTGCTGAGATCATCCGACGCGAACAATCCGCGCGCGGCTTGGCAAAACCAAACGCCGCCGCTGAGACCGTGAAATTGATTGAACAGCTATTAGCCATCAGCCGTCAGCATTCAGCTAAAAACTGAATGGCTGATAGCTGACGGCTGATGGCTGACAGCATGATTATGTTTCGCCGTATTCAACATGTTCATCTCGTCGGCATCGGGGGTATCGGCATGTCAGGTATCGCGGAGGTGCTGTGCAATCTCGGCTTCCGCGTGTCGGGGTCGGACCTGAAGCGTTCGGCGGTGACGGACAGGCTGGAAGGGTTGGGCGCGGAGATTTACGAGGGGCACCGGGCAGAGAACGTCGGCGACGCGCAAGTGGTGGTGCGCTCGACCGCCGTGCGCGACGACAATCCGGAAATATTAGAAGCGAAGGAGCGTTCGATTCCGGTGATTGCACGGGCGGAGATGCTGGCCGAGTTGATGCGCTTGAAGCGGGACACGGTAGCCGTCGCCGGTTCGCACGGCAAGACGACGACGACTTCGATGGTCGGCACGGTCTTAGGTTCCGCCGGACTCGATCCGACGGTGGTAGTTGGTGGCGTGGTCGGGGCCTTCGGCTCGAACGCGCGGCTGGGCAAGAGCGATCTGATGGTGGTTGAGGCGGACGAAAGTGACCGCTCCTTCTTAATGCTGATGCCGACCTTCGCCATCGTAACGAACATTGACCGCGAGCACATGGATTATTACAGCGACATGCAAGACATGCGCGAGTGTTTCATCAACTTTGTCAACAAAGTGCCGTTCTACGGCGCGGCTATTTTATGTCTCGACGATCCGCATGTGCAGGCCGTGATCCCGCACGTCAAAAGGAGAAGGATCACTTACGGGTTGAGCGCGCAGGCCGATGTGTCGGCGCACAACATCCGCTTTGATCAAACTTTCGGCTCGACCTATACGGTCTGGCGCGGGCAGGAAGTGATGGGAGACGTGAGCTTACACGTGCCGGGCTTGCACAACGTCTATAACTCGCTGGCCGCCGTCGCCATCGGCTTCGAGTTGGAAGTACCGTTCGACCACATCGCGCGGGCGCTCGGCGAATATGCAGGCGTCAACCGCCGCTTTCATTTCAAGGGCGAGGCGGCGGGTGTGCTGGTCGTCGATGACTACGGCCACCACCCGACGGAGATTCGCGCGACGCTCGCGGCGGCCAAGATCGGCTCGGCTGGTCGGCGGATGATCGTTTTGTTTCAGCCGCACCGTTACACGCGCACGCGCGATCAGTTGGACGAGTTCGCGCGCTCATTTAATAACGCCGACGTGCTGCTGGTGACGGATATTTACGCGGCGAGCGAAGAGCCGATTGAGGGCATAACGGCCGAGGCGCTGACCGAAGCAGTCAAAAGCTACGGCCACAAGAACGCCTTTTACGTCGGCGGACTGGAAACGGCGTTGAAGGCGCTCTTAAGCGAAGCGCACACGGGCGACATGGTGATCACGCTCGGCGCAGGCAATGTTTACCGCGTGGGCGATGAATTGTTAAGCAAGCTGGAAGGCAACGGGAAGAAATGATGAGCGACGTGGCGGCGAAGCCGCCACAAGGATATTGAGGGTCAAGCATTTTTAGCGAAGATTAGCCAATCGGGTTTTTACAAGATGCTGACGGAAACTCTACGCCACTTGAGTCTGCCGGAACGTGACGCGCTCCTCGAAGAGATCGCGGCGCGAACGGGTGTGCGTGCGGAGCGCGGGCGGCGGTTCGCGGAGTTGACGAGTTTGCGTGTCGGCGGCGCGATTGATTGGGTGCTGATGCCGGAGACAGAAGCAGAGGCGGCGGCGCTGGTGCATGAGTTGGCAAGAGCCGGGATCGCGTGGCGCGTGCTCGGCGCGGGGAGCAATGTGTTGGCGGACGACGAAGCCCATCGGTATGTCGTGCTGTGCATGAAGGAAGTGAAGGGGACAGCGGCGTTCGCGTGCGAACGCGTGCGGGTGAGCGCGGGCTACTCGCTGCCGCGCCTGTGTGTCGATGCGGCGCGGCGCGGGTTGGCGGGGATTGAGGGCTTGGGCGGAATTCCGGGGACGGTCGGCGGCGCGTTGTGGATGAACGCGGGCGCTTACGGCCACGAGATCGGAACGGTGGTGGAGACGGTGCGCGTCGCGCGCGGCGGTCGCGTCGTGGAAGTGCCGGGTGGCGAAATCACGTGGGACTACCGGCACACGTCGTTTCAAGACGGCGAGTTGCTGCTGGGCGCGACACTGCATTTGCAGCCCGACGAGCCGCGGTTGATTAAAGAGCGGATGGAAGAGTCGAAGCGGAAGCGTCTGGAATCACAGCCGCACGGCGCGCGCTCAGCCGGCTGCTTCTTTAAAAATCCGCCGGGCACGGGCTTGAGCACCGGCCGGATGATCGACGAGATGGGATTGAAGGGGACCAAGCGGGGCGGCGCGGTCGTCTCACCGGTTCACGCCAACTTTATTGTGACCGAGGGCGAAGGCGCGCTGGCCGCCGACGCGCTGGCGCTGGCCGAAGAGATCAGGGAACGCATCCGGCGCGAGCGCGGCATCGAGTTGGAGTACGAAGTCGAACTGTGGCGCGCAGCGTCGCCGGCAGATATAGCGTCGTCAACAATAGGTCAAGACGCGCGGTCAGATGACGCACCGCCGCAGCGGCAGTCACAAAATCAGTTGGGTGAGGCTGAGTGGGTCGAGCCGCCAATCACTGAGACGGAAAACGAAGCCGAGGGCGCGAAAGGGGAGTGAAGGATGTTGAAGGAACAAGTCATCACGCCGCGCGCCGGACGCGGCAGCAGCGGGGCGGTGAAGGGACGCGGCGGTGGTGGTGGTGGCGGCGTACCACCGCAGCGTCCGGCGCGCCGTCAACCACGCGGCACGATGAAGAAGAACACACGCGTTAACCTGCGTGCGCTTGCGCCCGTGTTGGTGAAAGTCATGCTAGCCGTCTTCGTCGGGGTGAGCATCTTTTGGGCGTATCGTACGGCTGCCTCGTCTGCTTTCTTTGCGGTGCGCGCGGTCGAGGTGGGCGGCACAACGCGGGCGTCGAAGGATGAGATCACAACTCTGGTGCGCCGCGCGGCGAGCGCGCACGGCGTGTGGGACGCCGATTTGCGGACGATCAGTCGCGAAGTTGGCCGGCAGCCGTGGGTGCGGACGGCCGTCGTCTCGCGCGTCCTGCCTTCGGGTTTACGCGTGCGGGTGACGGAGCGTGTGCCGCGCGCGGTGGCACGCGCGCAAAGCGGGCGTTTGGTGTGGGTGGACGATGACGGCGTAATGGTCAGCCACGTCTCGCCGAACGACGAGATGCCGGCCTTCTTTTTGCGCGGCTGGGACACGACAGCCGAGACGGATGCGGCGCGGGCGGAAAACAAAGAGCGTGTCAAAAAATTTTTAGAGTTGATGCACGAGTGGGAGGCATCGGCTCTCGCGCGGCGCGTCAGCGAAGTGAACCTCGGCGATGTGCGCGATGTGCGCGCCCAACTCGCCGGCAATGACTCGGAGATCGAAGTCCGGCTCGGACGCGAAGACTTGACGAAGCGGCTACGGCAGGCGCTCGAAGTGTTGGATGAGCAACGCGCCACGCCGCGCGGGCCGTTTATCACCTACGTCGATATGACGCGTGGTAAAAGCGCCGTCGTCGGCTCAAAGCCAAACGCAGTCTTGAGCAACACCGGAGCGGCGGCGGACGGCGAGAGACGGGAGGGCGGTGGTGAGTTGCCGTCGCTAACACCAAGGCGAAACGGCGTCGCGCCGGTAGCGCGGCAGGAACGCACTGCGGCGGCCGAGCGTGACGAGGGGACCAAAGAGGAGCGACGGCCGAAGCGCGAGAATCGGCGTGACGGTTAATATTGAGATAAGCAGTTGAGGCTTTGGCGGCAGGAGACGGGAGACGCATGGCGAAACACGGAGCGCACACGGTCGGCTTGAGCATCGGCACCAGCCGGGTGACGTGCATCATCGGCGAGCCGAGTGATGCGGGCGGC
>JACCRA010000284.1 GCA_013813825.1 Pyrinomonadaceae bacterium
CTGTATAGACAGACTCAGCCTCGACGTACCTGCCCTTTTTGCCGAGCGCCGCATCCACTGCCGTCATGTCGTTCTGAAGTATCGGCGGCGTTCTAATGGCGACAGAAGCCGCCACGATTTGTGTAACGCTCTCTATACCTACTGCTCCCGCCGCGCCTATGACGGCGGCGGCACGCAACATTTCACGACGACTAAAGCTATTCTGATCCATGATTTCTGCTCCTTTGAATTTAACTTAAGACTCAGCTGGCTGCCGTAAGATTTCCAGGAAGTATTCATAAATCTGCCCGAACACGTCGCCGCTCGCCTTTTGCAACGCTTCGTCGTTAAAGATTTTGAGCAATCGCGTCAGCAAGTCCGGCTCAAAGAATTGGTACTCTTTCGGCAGAACGCCTTTTAGATTGTCGTGCGTACTTTCAATCGCCTCCATCGCCTCTTCGATTGCTTTGCCCTCGTCCTTGTCCGCGGAAAGATTCAACAAGTGGTCATAGCGTGAACGCTCCGGCAGAAACAACGCGCTCTTCTTAGCGAAGTCATCTTTTGTCATCGTGCGCGTGATGCCGCCGCGTGTGGGCAACGACTTTATCACTTCCTGCTCAACGACGAGAAAACGGTTGTAGGCGTGGCGCAGGAAGATCAGCCCTAACACGGGCATGTAGTCTATACAGGCTTACTAATCTTAGCGATCATTCTCAACGTGGTCGCTCGTGTAATGGCCGGGAACGCGGCTCCGGCGTACCCGTAAAAAAACTTCTCAACGCAAAACAACGGCAACCGGCTCACCAATAAGGTGAGCCGGTTGCCGTGCTCTCCAAAACAAATGTCTCAGACGACAGCAGGTCAGCCGGCCTGCTGTTTTTCTGTGACGGCGAATAAGATCATGTGAATGCGACACCAGCGAAGTGCGATTGGCAGGAAAAAACATGCTCCACGAAGCACGCGAAACCACACCTGACAAGCATGAAAGATAACCTTGCCTGGCGCTGTTTTGTGTTGTTTCGTGTGCTTCATGGATTAAATCTTCTTCAGTCTTTTACGTGAATTGAGGTTAGAATATGAGTCGTGCCAATTGCCGCCAACGATTATCGGCGCGCCGGTCCGCGATGCACGGCGGGCGGGATAGTCGCGCCGGACGGCGATGGCGGGCAACCCGCGCGTCGCTTTCTCACATCACTTGCTGCGACAGACAATTCTTCCTCTTGCCAAAGCATGTCTCTCTCTGGTAAACGTCCGCTAGTTGAAAGTCTCGACGATTGGTTTCCCAGTTCTTCGGAGGACTCATGAAAAGTAGAAATTTGGTGAAGACAATTCTCGCTGTCTCTCTCGTCCTGTGCCTCGGCTTGACGGCCGTGGCCGATACGATCCGCCTGCGTGATGGTACTGTAATCCGCGGCGAGATCGTCAGCTTCAAGGATCAGCAGTTCGTCGTCTTGATCGGGGCGGGCGGGCGCGGGCGTCGCAGCCGCAGCACGATCTACATGGAAGATGTCGAGTCGATTGAGTTCGACGGCGCGCCCGGCAGCAGTGGCGGCGGGGCAGCGGTGGCGGCCGACGATAATCCACCGGCGGGCGGGCGCATCAACCGCGACGACTCCCGCCGCGACACACGCGACGACACCGCCAGAGATAATGCGCGCGACGACGCGCGACCAGCGACCGGCGGCGAGGCCAATCGCACGACGCCAAACTCACCGGTCTTCTTCCCGATCCGGTTGCGCGTGCGCGCCGACAACACCGCGAACGGCTGGAACGACAGCGGCCTGATGGTGCGGCGTGGGCAGCGCCTGCGGATCACCGCTACGGGGCGCGTCGCGCTCGGCGGCGGCCTCTACGCGACACCCGCCGGCCTGACCCGCCAAGCTGATTCCGACAAGTTGATGCGGAACGAAAACACCGGCGGGCTAATCGCCGTTATTGGCGACGATAATGACGATTTCATCTTCGTCGGCTCCGGCCGCGAACTGATCGCGCAACGCGACGGCCGCCTCTTCTTCGGCGTCAATGAAGGCAACCTCAGCGACAACTCAGGCACTTTCGATGTCACCGTCGAGGCCGAAGCCGTCGCCGGTTCCAGACCGTAACAGCAGAGGTGAGAGGTCAGATGCCAGACGCGGGACTTGAAGTCCCGCGTCTGGCATTCTGTTTTTCCAACCGCTGACATCCAGCATCTAACCCCAGCCTTCGAGCATCCTATTCTTGACCCGTTACATGCCGCGACTTATAGTTGCGGTTCATCAGTAAACTTGGAACAGTTCCCCGCCGGCTGTGTCAGTCTTGAGGTTGTTGCATCATGTTGAGAAACGCTTTTGTCCGTCGTCTTTTCACCGTGGCCTTCGCCACCGCTTTGTTGCCGGCGTCCACCATGCATGTTGATTTTTCCGCGCACGCGCAATCGCGCCGCCAGCCGCCGACCACGCCGCAGAAGAAGAATAAGCGACCCGACGAGCAGAAGCCGGCCGACGGACAACCGTCGCAGGACGAGCCGTTGCCCACCGACATTCTCAAGACGCCGCAAGACGAAGTGGTGAAGGTAACGGCCAGTCTCGTCAACATCGAGACAGTCGTCTATCACAAGAAGACCGGCCAGATCGTGCAGGGGTTGAAAAAGGAAAACTTCAAAGTGTTCGAGGACGGCGTTGAGCAGACGGTGACGAACTTTTCGACGCCCGACGCGCCGATCACGGTGGCGATGGTCTTGGAATACAGTCGTCTGACAGAGGCGCTCGGCGGCAACCGCTTCGAGCCGGGACGCTACGAAGTGATCCGCCCGATGGCTTTGTTCCTCTCGCGCTTCATTCGCCCGGAGACCGATTACGTCTCAGTTATCGCCTACGACATGCGGCCGACGCCGCTCACGGACTTCACTAACGATCCACGGCGGATCAACGAAGTGATTAACCTCCTGCTCAGAAATCGCCCCGCGTCGAGCGAGGCCAATCTGTTCGACGCGCTGAAGCTGACGCTCGCCGGTGGACGCGGCGACTCAGTCGTGTTGGAAGACAGCAAGGAAGAAAAGGCTGAATACTCCGGGCTGGCGGAGTTGCAAGGTCGTCGCCGCGCGGTGTTCTTGATCTGTTCCGGCATCGACACTTTCAGCAAGATCAACTACGACGATGCGCGCAAGATCGCGCAAAATTCCGGCGTGCCCATTTACATCATCGGCACTGGCGAACTCTTCTTCAAAAAGTACGGCAATCAGCTCGGCGCCACCGACAGCATCTCCGGCGCCCCCGGCCGCCTGACGTTCCTGCAAGCGCAGAACACGCTTCGCACTTTCGCGGCGGAAACCGGTGGGGCCTACTTCCCCGTCACCTTCGAGGGCGAACTCAACACCGTGCTCTCTTCCATCAACAACCTGATGCGGAGCCAGTACAGCCTCGGCTACAACCCCGGCGAGCGCCGCGACGGCAAGAAGCATAAGCTGGAAGTCAAAGTCGATGTCGATGGCGACGGCCAGCCCGACGACAAGCTCTACCGCATCAACCACCGCCAGTTTTATCTCGCACCGAAAGGCTAGTAGGCAGAAAGCAGAAGGCAGTAAAGACACAAGCCAGTAAGCAATCCAAAAGACCTGCTTACTGTTTACTGCCTTCTGTCTTTCAGATTCCGTAAATCCGCAGTTTGAATTCGTCGTTGAAGGCGTTGAGGTCGGGGCGACGGCCGGAGAAGAGGCGCGACTGACGCAGCAGCATGGGCAGGCCGCCGCGATGCGCGAGGTCGAGGCCGTAGGCAGGACTGGTGAAGATGGCGGCGAGTTGCGGGTTGAGCCGCTGCGGGATGCCGTAGCGGATCGCCCGTTGCGCGGCGGGCGCGAAGCCGTGTGTGCGGCGCGGGTTGGCGATCTCAATCGCGCGGTCGAAGATGTGCAGGCGCGTCGGCAGATCACGGAGCGCGAGGTCGCGGTGGATGAGCGCGTTGACCACGGCTTCGCGCACGGCCCCGCGATGATAGTTGGCGCGGGCCACGACGGGCGACGCTGTTCCGGCATTATCGTCTTCGCTTCCTCCGCCACCGCCCCGCTGCGAGCGTGGACGCGCGTCCCACAGATCGCAATAGCGCGCGATGAAGCGGAGCGCGGATTCATACAGCGTGTGCAGATTGCCAGTCAGGTGGACGCGCTCGATTTCGGGGGCCGGCGCGGCGTCGCCGGCGAAGCGGACGGCGGTGATGGCGCTACGCGGCAGCAACTCCGCGACGCGCTCGTTGCGCCCGAACAGCAGTAAGCCGGCGACGGTCGGCACGCACTCGCCCATGTTGCCGGCCGCGAGCAACAGATCGCGCTTCAACACCTCGCCGGTCGGGTAGTCGCGCGACAGCGCGTTCTCGTCAAAGGCGTCACCCGCGAATTCGCGCAAATAGCTCCACAGATGCGCCTCGTCGATGTCGTCCTCGCTGGTGCCCGTTAGACACACGTTTTCGTAACGTATCGGTCGCGCCTCGTCGAGCAACGCCGATAATTCTTCGCGCGACGCTTCGCGCTTCTCCGCGCCGATGCGGACGTAATAGCGCCCGTCGCGGCGCGTCTGGTACGGCCGCCGCTTGCCCTCCACGTCGAGCGTCACGACACGCCGCCCATTGTCGAACGCCACCAAGTCGATGTACGGCAAGAGCGGCGGCGTGATCTCCTCGCGGCAGATGTGCGTCAACTCCTCGCGCACCGCTTCCGGATCGTCCACGCCCTCGACGCGCATGTTGTCGTTGACGCCGAAGACGATCAGCCCGCCGCCCGTGTTGGCGAGCGCGACGATGCCCTGCGCGATCTTCTCCGGGTTCGAGAGCTTAACTTTCAGTTCGAGGAATGTGTCTTCGCCGCCGCGCACGAGGCGCATCAGTTCGGAGCGCGAAGTCTGGAGGGCGGGCGTGGAGAGGTACTCTAGAAACGAGCGTTCGGTGACGGGTTCGTGCCGCTGGTTGCCGCGAAATTTTCTGCGCGCCATTTGTGTCTGGACGGGGCCGCTTGCACCACCACCCGCCCGGATGCGCGAGGCTCACTGATCTGACTGAGCGTCCGGCCGCGCACCTCTGGAATTAAAATAATTTCAACTTCTTGCCCGTCGCGAAAGCCGGGGCGGC
>JACCRA010000287.1 GCA_013813825.1 Pyrinomonadaceae bacterium
ATGAGAAAGTTTCCGATTCAAAAGACGAGCGCACCGGACTTCCTATTTATTCCCTTTACGGCGAGACGCGCCGCCCGAAGGCGGAACAACTCAAAGATTTAGACGCGCTCGTTTTTGACATTCAAGATATCGGCGCGCGCTTCTACACTTACATCTCGACGCTCGGCTACGTGATGGAAGAAGCGGCGAAACTGAAGCTGCCCGTCTTCGTCCTCGACCGCCCGAACCCAATAGGCGGCACGGATGTAGAAGGCGCCATCGCCGACGCGGATAAACTCTCCTTCACCGCCTATCACACGATCCCTGTCCGGCACGGCATGACAATCGGCGAACTCGCGCGCCTCTTTAACGGCGAGCGCAAAATCAATTGCGATCTGCGCGTCGTCGAGATGCAGGGGTGGCGGCGCACGATGTGGTTCGATCAAACGAATCTCACATGGGTCAATCCATCGCCAAACATGCGCAGCCTCACGGAAGCGACTTTGTACCCCGGCATCGGCTTACTCGAAACAACAAATCTTTCGGTCGGGCGCGGCACAGACACGCCCTTTGAAGTCGTCGGCGCGCCGTATCTTGACGGCCAAAAACTGGCGGCCGCATTAAACAAACGAAACTTAACGGGCGTGCGCTTCGTGCCCGTGCGCTTCACGCCGCGCGCCTCCGTCTTCAAAGATCAAGAGTGCGGTGGCATCAACATCATTATTACCGATCGCGCGCAGTTCAAACCTGTGCTGACGGGAATTGAGATTGCCACCGCGTTGAGAAAACTTTATCCGGCGGAGTGGAAGGTTGATGGTTACTTACGATTGCTCGTCAACGCCGAAACGCTCTCACGCCTCAAGCGCGGCGCCGCGCCTAAGACAATCGCCGATTCGTGGGACAACGCTGCGTTTGATGAATTCCGTCGCGCGCGGGAGCGTGCGGTGCTCTACAAGTAGGTCGAGAAAGTTTGGTAAACCAACAACATAAAGAGGAATTATCATGCCAGAGACTAATGTTCGCACAACCCCCATTTCCCTAGCGACAATTGTCTTCGCCGTCGCCCTGTGGGTAATCCCCGCTGCCACATTCGCGCAGACCGTCAGCGGCACAATGCAGGGCACGGTTATTGACACGAACGGCGCTGTTCTTTCCGGCGTTACAGTTACAATAAAAATAGCGAGACCGGACAGGAGCGTACCGTGACGACGAACGACGAGGGATTCTTCGCCGCCACGTACCTGCCGCTCGGCAAGTATAATGTCACCGCCGCGCTCGGCGGATTTGGCATCGTCGTGCAGGAAGGCGTTGACGTTCCGCTCAACCAAACCATCGTCACAGACTTTACGCTCAACCCCACAGTTACGGAGCAAGTCACAATCATCAACGAAACTGCGCCGATCAACACGACGAACGCACAGATCGCCGGATCGCTCACGGCGCAGCAGATCATTGACCGGCCTGTTTTTAATCAAGGCAATTTCCTGACGCTCGCCGAGACTTTCACCGGCTTTCAGGAAAACCCGACGGCCGGGCAGAATAACCCGACGCTCTCTTCCGGCTCGTCCATCAACTTCAACGGCACGGGGACGCGCGGCGCGACCTTCCAGATCAACGGCGTCAACAACGACGATTCGTCCGAGAACCAGAACCGGCAGGGGGCGTCGCTCTCGACCATCCGCGAATTCCAAGTTATCACCAACAACTTCACCGCCGAGTTCGGGCGCGGCTACGGCGCGGTCGTGCTCGTCCAAACCAAGTCGGGCACAAACAACTTTAACGGCGATGTCTATCTCTACCATAACAACAGCTCGCTCAACGCCAACAACGTTAACGCCAACACCGCCAGATTGCCCAAGGCGGTCAACCGCACGAACCAGTACGGCTTTACCTTCGGCTTCCCGCTTGCCAAAAACAACCTCTTCGGCTTCGTGAGCTTCGACCAGCGGCGCTTCAGCGGCGCGCAGTCAAACCCCTACACGCGCGATGTCTTTCTTGCCAACGAGCGCGACGGAAGTCTGTTCTTTAGAACGACGCCGGCCAATAACACACCCGCGAACCGCGCCTTCGTCGAATCCGTGATCGCGCGCTTCCCGGCAAGCCTCACGCCGAACGATCCGCGCAGCACGCGCACCTACACCGGGCAGGTCGGCTTCAACTGGCCGGACGAAGATTACTCAGGGCGGCTGGATTGGACGCCGCGCTCGTCCGACACCGTTTTCGCGCGCTGGCAGTACACGCGGCAGAAGCGTGAGAACGAAGACATCATCCTCGGCGAAACGACGGGGCAGAACAACAAACAGCAGAACATCGGCCTCACGTGGACGCACGTTTTCTCAGGTCAGACGGTCGGCGAGTTCCGCTACGGGTTGGGATTGCGCACCACACTCGTCGGCATCAAGGCGGGCAACGACACGCCGATCATCCGCTTCGGGGCCAGCCCCGTGGCAGGCTCGATCATCGGTAACGCCGGGGCGTTTCCGATCAATCGCTACCAAACGGACAATCAGTTCGTCTACAACCTCTCGACGCTCGCCGCAAGCAACCATTTCCTCAAGATGGGCACGGACATTCGCCGCCAACAACTCGACGATTTCGCCGACAACTTCTCGCGCGGTTTCTACACTTTCGGCGCGACCTGCGGCGGCACAAATTACGGCACGTCCTACAACGCCTTCCTCAACGGCTGTGTGACCACGTTCCAGAAAGGCTTCGGCCCGTTCTTCCTTGAAAACAGAATCAACGAGTCAAACTTCTACTTTGAGGACAACTGGAAGGTGCGTCCGAATCTGACGCTTAACTTGGGCGCGCGCTACGAGTACGTCTCCGCCCCGCGTGAAGCCGAAGGGCGCATTGATTATGGCTTCGGGGCGGACAAGAACAACATCGAGCCGCGCGTCGGATTCGCCTACAGCCCCGGCTTCGAGAAAGGATTTTGGGCGCGCGTGTTCGGCGGCCCCGGCAACTCCTCGATCCGCGCCGGCTACGGCATCTATCACGGTCGCCTCTTCCAATCTGTCTTCTCGCAATCCGGCGCGACCGTGCGCTTCAATCCGCCGAACGCGATCCTCTTCTCGGTCAGCAACAGCAGTAACCTCGCCGATCCGACCAACGGATTTGTCTTCACGCCGGGGCCGCAGATCATCCGGCACGCCGAAGCGTACGTTGATCCGAACCTCGAAATGCCCTACACGCAACAGTGGAATCTGAGCTTCGAGCGCCAAATGCCGTTTCGCTCCGCCCTACGCTTAAGCTACACGGGCAATCGCGGCATCGGACTGCTGCGCTTCGCGCAAGAGAACCTGCCGCTCACCGGCGATGTCCTCGTCGCCAATGCCCCGAACAACGCTCCTACTGTGCTCTACACCGCCGCGCAACGGACGAACCCTCTGCTCGCGGTTGACGTTCGCGGTCAAACGCTCAGGCTCGCCGCCGATCCTCAATGTGCGGGGACGGGGCTGCCCGGCGTCCCCGTCACCGAGCTTTGTCCGCGAGCCGTGCCGCTCGGCCCCCTTGAGTACAGCGTGCGCGTCCCGCGCCTCAACGAGCGCCGTCCCGACCCGCGCTTTACCACCAATGTTCTTGTCAGCAACAACACGTGGAGCTACTATCACGGGCTTCAAGTCGAATGGAACAAGAAATTGAGTCGCGGACTCACGTTCCAGATGGCTTACACGCTGGGCAAAGCTATTGACACGACTTCTGAAGCGACATTCGTTGGCGCAGGGGATTCAAACGTTCTCGGCCCGAACGCGCGGCTCTCGCGCGGTCTTTCGCGCTTTGACTCGCGTCATCGCTTTACCCTTTTCAGCACCTACGAACTTCCTTTCTTCCGCACGCAAGAAGGTTTCGTGGGGCAGGCGCTGGGCGGCTGGAACGTCTCGATGGTGATGAAACTCGCGTCGGGCACTCCCTTCACCGTCACCAACAGCCTCGGCTTCGGCGACTTAAACTTTGACGGATTCACCGAGTTGCGCCCGGCGCTCGCCGATCCGTCTGTTCTCTACGGTCGCATCAACGATCCGGATACCTCGCAGCAACTCCTTCCGCGCGAAGCCTTCCGCTCACCAACGGTTGATGACTATGATTGTTGTATCGCCGGGCGTAACACGTTCTTTACGGCTGGCGTGCGGAACTTCGACTTCGGAATTTACAAAAACTTCCGAATGCCGTTTGAAGGGCAAAGACTTCTTTTCCGCGTCGATCTCTTCAACGCCTTCAATCGCGTGCACTACGGATTCCCGGTCGCTGATTTAGCCAATGTAAACTTCGGGCGCATTCTAGGCACAGCCGTGCAGTACAACCCGCGTAACGTCCAATTTTCTTTGCGCTATCAGTTCTGATGTGCGCGTGCTGAGATGTCCGGGCGGGAGCGACGGCTCCCCCCGACATACTACTTTGCAGATTGGTAGGAGATTGTGAAACAAGTCCAAACTCTAAGAGATATATGCCGTGTAATATCTTTTACGGGGCTAGTTTGCGTGTGGCTGCTCACGATTTCCGCACACGGGCAAAAAAGCGCGACTGCTGCCGCCGCCTTACCGGGGGGTGCTGCGCCGCCCGTCGGTGAGGTGCGTGCGTTGTGGGTGGTGCGCACCACGCTCACTTCGCCGGAAAAGATTCGCCTGATGACCGAGCGGGCGCAGTCCGGCGGGTTCAATACGATCATCGTTCAGGTGCGCGGGCGCGGCGATGCGTATTACCGCTCGCGCTGGGAGCCGCGCGCCGACGCCTTGAAAGATCAACCGCCGGGCTTCGATCCGCTCGCCACCACGATCAGCGAGGGGAAGCGGCGCGGACTGCAGATTCATGCATGGATCAACACGAGCTTGCTCGCCAACCTTGACGATCTGCCCGTTGAGCGAGCGCACGTTTACAACGCGCACCCGGAGTGGCTCGCCGTGCCGCGCGCCGTCGCCGCCGAACTCTACCCGATGTCGCCTGCCGATCAGCGTTACCGCGCGCGCATCGTCGAATGGTCGAAGGCGAATCGCAGCGAACTCGAAGGCGTCTACACCAGCCCGTCCAACCCGGCGGTGCGCGAGCACCTCTATTCGATCTGGATGGACATACTTGAGCGTTACGACGTGGACGGACTCCATTTCGATTACGTGCGGCTTGCCAGCCCAGATTTTGATTACAGTCGCACCTCGCTCGACCGTTTCCGCGAATGGCTAGAGCCGCGTCTAGGCGCGGGCGAACGCCGCCTGCTCGCTCAGTCCCTCAAAAACAATCCGCTTGCCGCCGCCGACGCCTATCAAGAAGAGTACGCAAACTTTCAGCGTGGGCAGATCACCGCACTCGTCGAGCGCATCTATCACGGAGTTAAGAAGCGGCGAGCCGGCGTTGTTGTTTCCGCCGCCGTCTTCGCTAACGACGAGAACGCCTACACGCGACGTTTTCAAGATTGGCGACGCTGGCTCCAGATGGGCATCCTCGATGTCGTCTGCCCGATGGCTTACACGCCCGACACGGAAATATTCAGGAAACAGATCGAGGTGGCGAGCGCGGCGGCTCACGCCGCCGGGCGGCGCGTGTGGGCCGGAATCGGTGCGTATCGCATTCCGGCAGAGTCGGCAGTTGAAAAGATAGAGGTCGCGCGCTCGCTTAAAGCCGACGGCGTGATCCTTTTCTCTTACGACTTTACGACGACGACGGGCGCGCTCAATCCATCGGGCGACTACTTGAACCGCGTGCGGCGTGGCGCGTTCGAGACGCGCAATCAACCGCCGTCACAGTAGTTATGTTGGGTAGTTGCAACCTGAGTTTGCAGGCGACAAAATATGAGCAATGATAAATGCGCAGGTCTGCCAACCCGCGTGCTTCGCTTTACAGGTAGAGCGACATGTGAACGCTCGACAAAATCTTCGGTAATCCTTCAACTAAGGAAAAGGAATTACGCTATGACACTTTGTTTCAAAAATCTATTTAGCACCGCGCTCATCGCGCTCTGCTTCGGCTTCCTTGTCCCCGCAGGTTTCGCGCAGGAGACGACCGGCACGATCACGGGAAGCATTACAG
>JACCRA010000291.1 GCA_013813825.1 Pyrinomonadaceae bacterium
CTGAGACGCGCCGCCGAACAAGCGACTTCTGTGATTCCAATCAACCGGACATAGCACCGACAGGTTCATCGCTTTTCTAATTACGCCGCGCTGCGTGTCTCGTACTTGGCCTCGGTTTTTATGACAAAAGCACTTAATTCGACGATCTTACCGTCTCGGAAGCGGTAGATGTCGCAGTAAGCGTATGGCACTGTCTTTCCGTCTTTGCCCTTCATCGTCACGTCGCCGTGTGCTGTGACGAAGTCGCCCTCGGCGATTACATTATTGACTGTAAACTTTGGCGGCTCCGAATCCATCGATGCCATCCATTGGCGAATGGCGTCCTTTCCTTTCACGGTCTTGTCGCCGACCATCGTCCATTGCACGTCTTCCGCACAAAACGACAGGAATCCTTCAGTGTTGCCTTCGGCAAAAGCCGCGTTCACCTTTTCTATGATTTCTTTGTTTTTTTCAGACATGTGAATTTCTCCTAATGTTCAAGTGGACGCTTTATCGGAGCGGTTGCTCTATCGGTGCATCCGGTTCAACCAATAGCCGCCCAACGCCCGGCGTCAGCCGCCGCGCACTCAACCTGATGAGCGGCAGCCCTCAACGTAGGGATCAGTTACCGTGGATTGAGCAGAACTTTGTAATGCGCCGAGCGGTCATCAAAACGGGATAAGAGCGCCCGCGCTTGAGAAGGCACTACCGCCACCTCGTGATCTTCGCCCGCGAAATTTCGCACCGCATCCAAAGAATCGAACCAGAGGATAGTCACGAACTCCACCTCACTCTCCAAGTCACGCCGCAGCAAATGAGCCCCGCAATAACCTTCAACCTGCCGACTAGCGATGCCAGGGAGAATCTCTGTTTCGAGCAGCGACTGGTAGGCAGCCGCATTATCGTGAGAAGTCCAACCACCCGGAGGCGGCTGCTGTGAAGGTAATAGACGCAGGATTCGCGGCGACATGTCGCTTCGGAAGTGAAATGTCGCCGCGAGTGAAATCCATCCGGCCCGATGTCCCGCGCCGGTTGGCGCGAACATTTCCTTTATCCACTAACGGTTTACGGTTTCTCGGCGCGCGCCTTGAAGTGTAGCAAGTTGCTTGCACTAAAGCGGAGAGCAGATTTCACAGGCAAAGCGAAATGCTTTACAGCTTAGAACCGATAGACAAGAGGATAGGAGAAAAACATGCAAAGTCGAGCGGAATACGGCATAGCAGCGCCGGACGCGCTTAAAGCAATGTACGGTCTTGAGGCTTACCTGAAGAAATGCGGTCTTGAACCTTCGCTGCTTGAGCTAATCAAGTTGCGGGCATCTCAAATCAACGGCTGCGCTTACTGCATTGATAAGCACTCGAAAGATGCGCGTGCGCGCGGCGAGACTGAACAAAGGCGATTAGCGCATGTCCAGAACCTCAACGTCGCATGACGGGCAGGCGATGGCGTTGACCATCTGGACGGTTTCATCACACGCCGGGCACCCGGCGCTGAAGATTTCTATTTTGCGTCTCTCACTCATAAGCACACTTCCCTTTCTGAACTCAGGCTCTCAAGTATCGGACACTCGCTCACGGAGCCTTGACCGCAACAGGCGCTCGTCAGCCGCCCCAGCGCCTTTTTCATCGCGCGCAAGGTTTTGATCTTCTCTTCAATACCAGCAATCTTAGCTTCCGCTCGCTCGCGCACGTCCGCGCTCGTCCCGTCCACGCTCACCTGTAAGGCCAGAAGCTCTTTGATTTCCTTTAAAGGAAAGCCCAGCTCCTGCGCCCGCTTGATGAACCGGATGCGCCGCACGCTCTCCGATGAAAACAAGCGATAGCCGGAAGCCGAGCGCGGCGGCTTCGGCAGAAGTCCCCGCCGCTCGTAATAGCGGATGGTCTCAAGATTGACCTCCCCTTTCTAGCCAACTCAAGTGCTCCATTGAGGACCCCTTCCAGAGACAACTATACGCCCTGTACCTAAGTACAGAGTCAAGCGCATTTTATGATTCTTCAGCTCCAAGCTATGGGTGTATCTGATTAAATGTGGCCTCAAGAAATTCTTTCGTGCCCGCCGGGCCGGTTATTTCCAGCACGATAGGCCTGCCCGCCGGCTCTACAATGATGTTGAATCTGTGGAAGGGGCAACACTGGCGTTCGAGATCGACGAGGTTGGCTAATTCGGCCAACCACTCCCCGTCCGCAGGCAGGCTGTAAGAGTAGCCGGCTTCCAGTTCCTTCACCTCGGTGACTGCACTTCTGAATTTTTGCAAGACGGTACGACGCCGCTCCTGAAGCTCGGGCGCAGTCAACAGACACGCGATAGGCAGGCTCTCAGTTTCCACCGCTCAACCTCCTCCTAATTCTTAGCCACGCGGGGCGTACATGATGATTAGCACTCCGGCCAGAACCGACCGCCCCGCCTGCCAGGTCGAACCTGTCGGGCACGACCCGGTCAACCTGCCGGCCCCACAGGATCGAGAGCAAGACGAAGACTCCTCCGTAGGCGGCATAGACGCGCCCGAAGTTTTCAGTCTGGAGCGTCGGAACAACCCCGTACAGGATCAAGAGCACGGCACCCGCCAAAGCATACCCGCGACTCCTGCCTTCGCGTGCCCAGAGCCAGACTAAATAACTGCCGCCGATCTCACACAGCCCAGCAACCAGAAAGAAGATCAATGACTTCGTCATGTTCATAAAAGCGCGCCCGCGATTCTTTGATGAGAAGTGTTTAAGAAGCCGCAAGGGTCGCGGGTTTAGGCGCGCCCTGTAGCTGCACCGGGAGCTGCGGTTGTGGCGCGCAGCACACCTTCGCCAGCCGTCTCCGGTCGAGCTTCATCCCCTCTTCCTCCGCCAGCCACGTGAGCACTTCACGGAAAACGAGTGCGGCCTTCTCGTTGGGCGGATCCGCCAGGCTGTAGTGAATCCACTTCCCGTCCCGCCTCGCATTAACCAGACCGGCCTTGCGCAGGTACGCCAGGTGCCGCGAGATCTTAGGCTGGCTGGCACCGATCACCGCGACAAAGAAGCAAACGCAAATTTCGTCCAAAGCCATCAGGTTGATGAGCCGCAGGCGCGTCCGGTCGGCCAGCGCCGCGAAGAACAACTCCATGTCGAACCCGTTTTTTTTCGTCATCTTCACCTCCTCGAAAATAATTTCATATACGGCTTGACAGATATGTATGGCGGGTGTATGCTCTGGACATATTCGTTAAGGCAAATATGATTTTACACTGATGAGGAGACGAAGGCAATGGCAAATGACACGGGAATTCAGACACTGAAGGCGCACCTCGCGATCAACGTCCGGGACGTGGCGAGGAGCATTGAGTTCTACGGGAAGATGTTCGGCATCGAGCCCGCTAAAGTCCGAACCGGCTACGCGAAGTTCGACGTCGAGAAGCCCCCGCTCAACTTCACGCTGAACGAGCGCGCGGACGTGCAGCCCGGAGCGATCTCGCACCTCGGCATCCAGGTGGCATCGACCGGCGACGTGCTGGCGTTGCGCGAGAGGTGGCAAGAGGTCGGGCTGCTGCCCCGCGACGAAATGCAGACGAGCTGCTGCTACGCCGTGCAGGACAAGGCGTGGGTTTCCGACCCGGACGGGAACGAGTGGGAGGTCTTCGTCGTGCTCGAAGACAACCTGCCGGAGACCGGAGGGGGTTCCTGCTGCACCACGAATGAGGGGATACGGCTCGACGCGACCGGGGCCGAGTCGCAGGCAGCCGGTTCGTGTGCTGCCTCTCCGTCAGGGGCCGCAGCGGCATCTGGATCGTGTGGCTGTGAGGCCGCGCCGCCGCCTGCTGGTCAAGCTCCCTGCTGTGATACGCAGGCGGCTAAGTTCAACATCTCCCAGTAGTAGCCGGAGAGTTGTGAATGCGCCGTCGGGTTTGTGAAATCAGGGCGTGAGTAAGGAGACGCGGATTCAAGTTGTAAGTGCAAGCAGTGGTTGTTTGAAATAGACCTCATGCGGCGTCTTGTAACCAAGCGTCTTTCTGGGGCGGTGATGGAACCGCTCCATGACGTGCGTGATCTCGGAGGCTGCGATAGCCGCGAAGTCGTGCCGCTTCGGGAAGTATTGCCGTACCAGCCCGTTGACCTGCTCGTTGAGGTCGCGCTTCCACGACGAGTATGGATGCGCGAAGTAGAAGCCGACTCCGTGTCGTGGGCGAAGGACAGGTTTACGCGCCGCGGCAGGTCGAGATGCTTACCGGGCGGGGCGCCCCGAGAAGATGCGCGGGCAGGTCGGGCGCGCAACATACCTTCACCAGCTTCTTGCGATCCTTCTGCCTCTCGGGGTCGCGCGCGAGCCACGCGCGCACGTCGGCGAGCACCCTTGCTTGCCGCGTCCGCATTCACGTCCCTTCCCTCCGCGCCGCGACCACGCCCGCCCGTCGCAGGTAAGCCAGGTGGCGAGACACCTTCGGCTGGCTGACTCCTTAAATCTACACGAAGAAACAGACGCACACTTCGTCCCCGCCCATGAGGTGCAGCGGGCGCAGGCGAGTGGGTCTAATTGGAATTGATTGGTAAGCGTTCAGTTGGGTGCTGATGAAAACAGGAGTTAAGTCTAGACGACACCCGCCTCTCAGGCTTATGCTCTGCCCGCAATGTTCAGCGAACTCGGGATCAGCAGCGAAGATTGGGAACGCACCCCACCGGCGCTGCGAACAGTCGTGCTGTCCTTACAACATCAACTCCGCTTGTTCCAGATTCGTCACACTGGGTATCAACGTCAGCTCGCCGCGCTCAAGGAAAAGGTTACGCAGATTGACGACCTGACAGCCGAACTCAGCGAACTCCGCGAGAGAGTCAACCAGAACTCACGCAACTCTTCCAAGCCGCCTTCTTCCGACCCACCGCACCAGCAGCTACCGCCACCAAACGCGCCGCGCGGGCGCAAGCAAGGCGCACAACCCGGTCATCAAGGAGCGGGGCGTTCTCTCAAGCCCGCCGAAGATGTTGACGCGGTCGTCGAACTGCGCCCGGTGAGTGGTCGAACGTGTGGTCACACGCTTTTAGGCGATGACCCGCACCCCAGCCGTCATCAAGTCACGGAAGTTCCCCGTGCGCGAGCGGAAGTCACCGAATATCGGCAGCATACTTTGCGCTGCCCAGCGTGCGGTACGACAAATCGAGCGGCGCGCCCGGCAGACAACGTGCTGCCGGGCAGCTTCGGCGCACGGACTCAAGCGCTCATCGGGTATCTGACCGGACGCTTAAGCCTCTCGCACCGCGACGCGGCGGAAGCCATGCGGGTGCGGCATGGGTTGGATGTGAGTGTCGGCAGCGTGGCGGCGATGCAGCAGCCGGTCAGCGCGGCATTAGCGGAACCGGTTCGATGCGCGCGGCACTTTGTCGAGCAGCCGCAGTCACAGCCCGTTGACGAAACGGGATGGCGTGAAAGCGGGCGGCGGAACTGGCTATGGGTGAACGCGACTCGTGATGTAACGGTCTTCCATCTGCTCGGCGGGCGGAGCCTGAAGGAAGCTCAACGGGTCATCAGTTCTGCAACGAAGAGCATTATCACTACGGATCGGTATGGAGCTTACAACTGGCTTGAGGCCACTCGTCGGCAAATCTGTTGGGCGCATCTGGCACGCGACTTTCAAGCGATGGTTGAGCGCGGCGGTGAGTCAGCCACGACCGGGCACGCACTGCTTGAGCACAGCCAAAACCTCTTTACGCTGTGGCATCGGGTGCGTGCTCAGACCTTGAGCCGGGCGCAGTTCCAAGTAGCGATGGAGCCTCTCCGGCTGCACATCAAAGAACTGCTTGCCGCCGGAAGCAGGGTGGCGCAAGCCAAGACGCGCCGCACGTGTCAGAACATGTTGAAGGCCGAGAAATCGTTGTGGACGTTCGTGCGTGTGGAAGGCGTCGAGCCAACGAACAACGCCGCCGAACGCGCTCTGAGGCGCGGCGTGTTGTGGCGACGCAAATCTTTTGGCACCCAAAGCGAAGCTGGCAGCCGCTGTGTCGAACGAATCCTGACGGTGGTGACGAGTTTGCGCCAACAAGGTCGCGACGTGCTCGACTATCTCACCGCCGCGTGTGCTTCGCTGACTCCTAACGACGCTTCCATTTGCTTGCGTCCTGACACTTCGTAGCACAAACCAACTGAACGCTTACATCAGCGGAAAGTGCGGCTGATAATGAGCGATCTGTCATAAATTTCGCGAAAATTAGCACTACCTTCTGTGGTAAAAGTAACTGTAAAACTCTAAATTTGACCTCACAGACAGTAGCTTTTAGTCAT
>JACCRA010000293.1 GCA_013813825.1 Pyrinomonadaceae bacterium
CGCGGGCTTCCTCGGTTCGCATTTATGCGAGCGGTTGTTGGGCGAAGGACACGAAGTTATCTGCCTCGACAACTTTTTCACGGGGCGGCGCGAGAACGTCGCCCATCTGTTTGACGACCGGGGCTTCGAGTTGGTGCGGCACGACGTGACCGAGCCAATCCTGCTCGAAGTCGATCAGATTTACAATCTCGCCTGCCCCGCCTCGCCGGTGCATTACCAGTACAATCCGGTCAAGACCGTTAAGACCAGTGTGATGGGCATGATCAACATGCTCGGTCTTGCCAAGCGCGTCCGCGCCCGCATCTTCCAAGCTTCGACCTCGGAAGTGTACGGCGACCCGGAAGTTCATCCGCAGCCCGAAAGCTATTGGGGGTCAGTCAATCCGGTCGGGATCCGCAGTTGTTATGATGAAAGTAAGCGGGTGGCAGAGACGTTGATGATGGATTACCACCGGCAGAATAAGGTGGACACGCGCATTGCGCGCATCTTCAACACCTACGGGCCGCGGATGCTGGAGAATGACGGGCGCGTCGTCTCGAACCTCGTCGTGCAGGCGCTGCGGGGCGAGGAATTGACGCTCTACGGGACGGGCGAGCAGACGCGCTCTTTTTGCTACGTCGATGATCTGATCGAAGGTTTTATCCGCCTGATGAACGTGGAGGCGGGCGGCGCGGAGGCGGACGTGCATTTGCCGGTCAACCTCGGCAATCCCGGCGAGTTTACGATCCGGCAACTAGCCGAAGAGATCGCACACCAGTGCGGCGCGGACGTTAAGATCAAATACTGCCCGTTGCCGCAAGACGATCCGCGCCAGCGCCGACCCGACATCACGCGCGCGAAACAATTGCTCGGCTGGGAGCCGACCATCCCTCTGCGCGAAGGTCTTACCCGCACGATTGATTATTTTGCGAAACGAATCGGGAAATAGTGCTGAGTGTAAGTGCTGAGTGAAAGACAAATGCTTTTACTCAGCACTTAGCACGCACACTCAGCACTTTATGACCATGACTTTAACCACCAACGACGCGCCTTCCGCTCCGTTGCCTGAAACATTGCCGGAGTTGTGCCTGACGGCGTTTCGCACGCACGCGAAGGCGGACGCCGTCAACCAGAAGCGGGGCGGGGAGTGGCAGCACATCCCGGCGGAGACGGTCGTTTGCCGCGTGCGTGCGATTGCGCTCGGGCTGGCCGCGCTCGGCGTGCGGAAGGGCGACCGTGTAGCGCTGTTATCGGAGAACCGCCCCGAATGGTCGATAGTCGATCTGGCAATCCTGAGTCTCGGAGCGGTCAACGTCCCTATCTACACGACGCAGGCCGTCGAACAAGTCCGCTACATTCTGGAAGACTCGAACGCGCGCGTGCTGTTCGTCTCTAATAAACGCATCTACCGGCATGCGCGTGCCGGCATCGAGCCAGTCGAGCAACTCGAACAGATCGTTTTCTTCGACGGCGAGTTGCCGGAGGACGCGCGCGCGGGCGACTCCATGACGCTGGAGGCGCTGGAACAAACCGGCGCAGGTATCGACCGGCGCGAGCCGGAAGCGTTCGAGCAGCACGTCAGCGCGATTCACGCCGACGATCTGGCGACGATCATTTACACCTCCGGCACCACGGGCGAGCCGAAGGGCGTGATGCTGACGCACCGAAATTTCGTCTCAAACGTCTATGCGATCACGAGCGCGTTGCCGGTCAGGCCGACGGACGTGGCGCTCTCCGTGCTGCCGCTCTCG
This sequence comes from Pyrinomonadaceae bacterium, assembly GCA_013813825.1. Classification (GTDB taxonomy): domain Bacteria; phylum Acidobacteriota; class Blastocatellia; order Pyrinomonadales; family Pyrinomonadaceae; genus JACCRA01. Next base: position 1,731 of record JACCRA010000293.1, read on the forward strand.
CACATTTTCGAGCGGACGGTTTATTACGTCTTTTGCTGGAACGGCGTGTCGGTGTACTACGCCGCGTCGATTGATCAGCTCGGCGAGTTTTTGCACGAAGTGCGCCCGACAATCATGACGGCCGTACCCCGTCTCTTCGAGAAGGTTTATAACCGCATCGTTAAGAAAGGCACGGCGGCCGGCGGGTGGCGGAAGCTGTTATTTGAGTGGGCTTTGGAGACGGGAAAGCTGTATGCCGGGTTGTGCGACCGGCGCGAACGCGTGCCGCCGCTCTTAGAGTTGCAGCAAGACATCGCCAGCCGGCTCGTCTTCTCGAAGTGGCGCGCGGGCGTCGGCGGACGCATCAGGTTCTTCATCTCCGGCGGCGCGCCGCTCTCGCCCGTGCTCTCGTATGCTTTTAATGCCGCCGGCATCCGCATCCTGCAAGGCTACGGCATGACCGAGACGTGCATCACGGCAGCTAACCGTCCGGACGATAATCAGGTCGGCTCGGTCGGCCTACCGTTTCCCGGCGTCGAGATGAAACTCGACGCCGAAGGCGAGATTCTGGTGCGCGGGCCGAACGTGATGCGCGGCTACTATAACCGCCCGGAAGAGACCGCCGCCGTCTTCACCCCGGACCGCTGGTTTATGACAGGCGATGTTGGCCGCGTGGACAAGTTCGGCCACTTCTTCATCACGGATCGCAAGAAAGAACTCTTCAAGCTCTCGAACGGCAAGTACGTCGCGCCGCAGTTAATCGAGAGTTTCATCAAGCAGAGCGAGTTAGTTAATCAAGTGGTGGTTGTCGGCGCGGGGCGCAAGCAGCCAATCGCGCTCGTCGTGCCCGACTGGGAAGCCCTGCGCGATTCGCTGGCAGGAAAAGCGGCCGGCGTGGCTAACGTCAATCAGCGCGGCCCGAGCGATCACGTCGCGCTCAGTCGCGACCCGGCGGCCGTGCGGTTGGTGCAGCGCGAGGTGGCGCAGTTGACGGCATCGTTGCACGACTACGAGCGCGTCCGGCGCGTGGCGTTGCTGCCCGACGAACTGACCATCGACGGCGGCGAACTAACGCCCACGCTCAAAGTCAAGCGGCGTGTGATCGACGAAAAATACGGGCGATTGATTGAAGAACTTTACGAAGGCGCCGGCGGGAAGGAAGATTAAGACAGAATAATCCGTCATCAGGTGAAGGGGGCAAGAGCGATGTGTGAGGGTGACGGTCTCGCGGTAAAATTTATTACGCGTCCGTGAGTGTGAGCTTGGACCGCTCGAAGTCACGCGCGGCCGACGCCTTGCCGGTGCGGATGGTTTTCATCAGCATCTCTATTGCCAAGCGGTAGAGATGCGGCGGTATCTTCGCGGGTGAATCTTCCAACTTCATAGCGGCAGGTGGGTGCTTAACAAGTAGCTGCCACTCCGCTCCGCAGAAGTCGCAGTTGCTCAAATGTGCCGAGACTTCCCGGCATGTATCTAATGGAACGCTGGCCTGTCCATAGCGCACCAACAAATCGGCGGAAGGACAGGTCTGGCCTTTGCGGAATTTGGCTGTGCTGGTAGAACCCATAAAGTCTCTCTTTCATCGTGTCGTAGCGGTAAAGAGTGTCTCCCACACCGTCACGCGAGGTTTCAACAAAGGCACCCGTCCGACACAAGGCACAGCATCAACAGCTAGGGCAAAATTACAAATATTGAGGAGCCACTGCCACAGACCCATGACTGGGCGCTTCATTCGATCAACTCAATGAAACCTTTAATGCTCGCTTGATTCCACAACTCTATGGCTTGCTAAAATGATTTTTCGCTTTATTTATCAACGGCTTGGGCTTTATGTAAAAAGATGTTGCTCATTTTTTGGGATGCTGTTAGTATCTTTTCCGTCGGCAGGGGACAGACGTCTCTTGCACCCCTCGAGGTTGGCCGCGCCTATCCCCTTAGCGGTCAATTGGCACGGACTTTCCGAGTTCTCTCACAAACAACGCTGAGGACAGTTGTTGCTTTCACGTGTGCTTTTCAGCCGAACGAACAGCCACGTTTGATAGACAGACGACACGCGCCGCTTCGTCTGAGAAGGTGTCCTTGCCCAAGCGCCAAAGGTTCCAGGTGTCTGTCGTCGCATTCTCGGCACGAAATCGTTGCATTTACCACCACTTCTCGCTGATAATGAGCGCCGGTATGTTAACTTGCCTCAAAGTGAATCGTGCGGGTGAATTTTGAAATAAGTCGAGCATCCATCTCGCACCCAACAGTCACGGGGACGATAATTTTTGAGAAGACGAATGCATACAACTGCTGATACCATCCTGAGGATGAACCTGCACTCCCCGCACGGTGAATCATCAAG
>JACCRA010000310.1 GCA_013813825.1 Pyrinomonadaceae bacterium
TCGAACGGATGGACAAGCCGGACGTGGACGAGGTGCGCGGCATCCCGCCTGCCATCGCCATCCGGCAAAAAAATTCGACGCGCAATCCGCGCTCGACCGTCGGAACACAGACCGAGGTTTACGATTATTTGCGTTTGCTCTATGCGAGAGTCGGCACGACCTTCTGCCGCGTCTGCGGGCGCGAGGTGCATCACGATTCGCCGGAGACCGCCGCCCAAGAGATTTTAGAAACGCTCGTTGAGGGCACGCGCTTTTTCGTACTCTTCCCCGCCGAGGCCGGAATGCGTGTCGAGGCGAACGGCGACGGCACGGCGGTCACGAAAAAACGGGCCACGGCGCGCAAGACGAAAGCCGGCACGGCGGGTGCATCTTCGGAACGGCAGACCATCACGGCGCACGTGATGAGCCTGATGCAGCGCGGCTTCACGCGCCTGTTCAGCAAGGGCGAGACGATTGATCTGCGCTCGCCCGACGATTACACAGCGATGGATTTTTCCGGCGTCTTCGTGCTCGTGGATCGCCTCGTCGCGCGCGCGGACGTGCATGGACGCTTGGTTGATTCTTTGGAGACGTGCTTCGTTGAAGGTCACGGCGTCGCCATCATCGAGACTGCTGAAACCGAACCGCGCTCGCTCAGGTTCTCCGAGCGGTTCGAGTGCAAATACGACGGGACAGTTTACGCGCAGCCTGAGCCGCGCTTATTCAGTTTCAATAATCCTTTCGGCGCGTGCCCGACGTGTCAGGGCTTCGGCAACACCATCGGGCTTGATCTCGATCTCGTGATTCCGAATCCGCTGCTGTCGCTCGAAGAAGGCGCGATTGAGCCGTGGACCAAGCCGCAGTACGAATGGGCGCGGACGGAATTGCGCCGCTTTTGCAAGTCGGAAGGCATTCCTCTCGAGGTGCCGTTCGCGGAACTATCCAAAGCGCAGCAGCGCCAGATCACCGAGGGCAAAGGAAGCTGGGGCGGCGTCCGTGGTTTCTTTGAGTGGCTGGAGACGAAGAAATACAAGCTGCACGTTCGCGTCTTTCTGTCGAAGTATCGCGGCTACACGCTCTGTCCCGATTGCCACGGCGGGCGGCTCAGGCCGGAAGCGCGCGATGTGAAGGTCGGCGGCCTGACGTTGCCGGAAGTCTCGACCATGCCGGTCAAGGAATCCGCGCGGTTTTTCGAGACGCTGGAACTGACGCCGGAGCAGACCGCTATCGCCGACAAAGTGCTGTTGGAGATTCGCCGCCGCCTACTTTTCCTCGTCGATGTCGGGCTTGATTACCTGACGCTCGACCGCCTCGCTTCCACGCTTTCGGGCGGCGAGGCGCAACGCATCCAGCTCGCCACCAACCTCGGCTCGTCGCTGGTCGGCGCGCTCTACGTCCTCGATGAACCAAGCATCGGTCTGCACCCACGCGACAGCGAGCGGCTGATCAAGCTGCTGCACAATTTGCGAGACATTGGCAACACCGTCCTCGTCGTCGAGCACGACGCGGACATGATGCGCGCCGCCGATCACATTCTCGACGTTGGTCCCGCCGCCGGCGAACTCGGCGGGCGCATTATCTTCGAGGGCGACTTCGCGGGACTGCTGAAAGACGGCGCGACGCTGACCGGCAAGTACCTGCGGGGCGAGGCCGAGATTAAAGAGCCAAAGCAACGGCGCACGCCGAAAGCGAAGCGCAAACTCGCGGTGCGCGGCGCGAGCGAGCATAATTTGCAAGGCGTCGATGTCGAAATTCCGCTCGACATGTTCGTCTGCATTACGGGCGTCAGCGGCTCCGGCAAATCGACGCTGGTGCATGATGTGATTTACGCCGGGCTGAAAAAACAGCGCGGCGAGTGGCAGGGGCCCGTCGGCCAGTTTCAGAAACTCGAAGGCGCGCAGTTGATTGAAGACGTGATCCTCGTCGATCAGTCGCCCATCGGCCGCACGCCGCGCTCGAACCCGGTCACGTACATCAAAGTTTACGACGGCATCCGCGAAGTCTTTTCCCAGACACGCGACGCGCAAGGCAAGGGCTTAGACCCCTCGCACTTCTCCTTCAACGTCCCCGGCGGGCGCTGCGACGTGTGCGAAGGCGGCGGCACCGTGACGGTCGAAATGCAGTTTCTCGCTGATGTGGAGTTGGTCTGTGAAGAGTGCAAAGGGACGCGCTTTAAGTCGAACGTCCTTGAAGTCCGGTATCGCGGCAAGAACATCAACGACGTGTTGAGCATGACGGTGCGCGAGGCGCTGACCTTTTTCCGCGACGTGGCGCGGATCGCGAACCGCCTGCGCGTGCTCGACGAAGTCGGACTCGGATACCTACGCCTCGGCCAGTCGGCGACGACGCTCTCCGGCGGCGAGGCGCAGCGCATCAAGCTCGCCGCGCACCTCTCGAAACGCACCGGCGCGAAGACGCTTTTCATCTTCGATGAGCCGACCACCGGCCTCCACTTCGACGATATCAACAAGCTGCTGGCCGCCTTCCGCAAGCTCCTCGAAGCCGGCGGCTCGCTCCTCGTCATCGAACATAATTTGGACGTGATCAAAACGGCCGACTACTTGATTGACCTCGGTCCCGAAGGCGGCGACGCCGGCGGGCGAGTAGTCGCGACGGGCACGCCCGAAGAGATTATGCGCGTCACCGAGTCGCACACCGGGCGCTTTCTCAAGGCGCACCTTGCGCGTTCAAATGGGCATGGCGGGTGAAAGAAGATTGACCGGGGTGATGGCAGGCTACTCTTTGATGTTCGATGCCTGTTCCCTCGCCCATTGGCGAAAAGCGCGGAGAGCAGCGGTTTGCCCCTCCGTCTGGCTACGCTCCAAAAATTTCGTCACTGCTTCAGCGGCCAGCAAGGGGAACGCCCGGCTGCGTGGAATTTCCGTGTAGTGCTGCTCCGTGAGTTGGTAGAAGAGCATTTTGTTTCCGTCGTAAAGCCAAATCTCCGGCACGCCCAGCGCGGCGTAAATCGAAAACTTACTTAACGACTCGTTCGTCGTATCGATCTCCACGACGACATCGGGCGGCGGGTCAACTTCCAGATCGAGCACGCGGCGACCGATCACGCGCGCGGCGTTCTGTACGTAAAAACTGGTGTCCGGCTCCGCTCCTTTCAATTTCTTCCGACGGCGGTAAGTCGTCGAGCCGAGAGTTTCCAGCGTGGTGTCTGTCTCCTCCGCCAAGACTCGCGCCAAGACCAAAATAAATTCTTTCGGTTTTTCATGGTCAGCTCGCGGACTCATAATTTCCAGCCTCCCCCGGTCATAGCTCACGCGGTAGCCGGGCTTGTTCTCCATCTGAGCCAGCAGTTCCTCATACTCGTCCCACGAGACATCACGCAGCCGCAGCGTCGCGCCTGACGGCAGGTGTTCAATCGCGTCCAGATAAATCTCAGTTTGCGCCAGCATCGAGCCTTTCCCCCCTCCGCAACCCGGCTTTCGTTGTCGTTTCCACCAATCAGATAAGTTTTAGTTCGCGCAGCGCAACGAGCGCGGGCGAAGGCGTTTGCCAGAGCCACGGGAGGCGCATGAAGAAGCCCGCGATCACTTTCGAGCGAAAGACGCCGTCCGATTCCGTTGCCGCCGCGCGATAGCGCCCGTCCGCTCCGAGTTCATAAAACTCCGCCGTCTCGCGGTCGGGATCGATCAACCAGTATTCCCTGATCCCGGCCCGCTCGTACTCGACGAACTTCTCGCCGCGATCCCGTCCGATTGATTCCGGCGAGACGATCTCCACAGCCAGATCGGCGGGGCCGTCGAGGTAAGTCCGCTGAATCAAGTGCGTGCGGTCACGACTGACGAAGATCAGATCAGGCTCGCGCCCGCGTCTGCCCTTCTCCAGTTTCATGGCAAAGGGCGGCAATAAAATTCGGCCCAAGTTGTGAACTTGAACATAAAGCCCCAACGTCTGAGCGAGAAACAGGATCAACTCCTGATGCCTTTCGGCGGCCGGCGACATCATAATCACCTCCCCGTCCACCCATTCCGACATCGTCGTCTCATCGTCCAAGGCGAGAAACTCTTCAAACGTCATGCGCTCCTTAAGAGTCGGAGGCGGGTGCGCGTTGACGATCAACATCTCAGGGGCTTCGGTCGTATCGCCACTCATTGCTGTGCTCCTTTCGCCGGCGATTATACCTCACCGTGAACTTTGTGATATTTGCCCGTGCCGGGAGCATCCTCACTAACGGGTTTCGTGATGGTTGAGCAAGTAAAGTCGATTGACTGATCATCACGGCTCCTAGCTTTGATCCTGATCAAGAATCCGTTGTCGTTATCATCAAGATATTTCTTTCGTGTCTTTCGTGAGCTGCCAGCCAGCGTGAATCACCCGGAGTAGCTTGAATGATCAAGCCGGTGCGAGAGCAGAGAGCGGCGCAATTCTAGCCAAGTTCGGTCAAGCGCGCTAGAGTGCCCGCAATCAGAGGCTTGAAACTTTGCCGGCGTTTGACCGTTAAGACACGAGTAGAATTTTCAGTGTGGCGCGCATTTTCCAACCGCTTTCAAGCGGCTTTCCCGCAAGTGAAACTCAAACCACGGAGGACCATACTCGTGACCCGAACATTAAATCTCGCCTTACTGCTCTGCTCCAGTT
>JACCRA010000313.1 GCA_013813825.1 Pyrinomonadaceae bacterium
GATAGCGGTCAGCAATTGATAGACGACGTACACGCCGCCGACGACGAGCGACCAGAAAACGGCTTCCTGCGCCCAGACGAGCCGGCGCAGAGGGTTGGCGGGCGTCGTTCCTTCGCGCGCATAGCCAAGCGCCGCGTGCGCCGTCCATACCGCGAAGACGATGAGCGCCGCCGCGAGCAACGCCAGCGGCCAAAGAAAAACGACGTAGTGAAAACGCACGAGAAAGAGCAACGTCAGCCCGGCCACCAGACTTAGCAACGCGCCGGCCACGCGCCCGCCGAAGGCATCAGCCCCCGCCGAAGGCGAGGTCGAGGGAATGAAAGCCGGCGCGGCGAGTTGGTGGTCCCGCGTGGCGTCGTAAGCCACGCGCGAACCTTCGTCGCGCAGCACGCGGTAAGCTTCGTTGATCGCTTTCATTTCTTCCTCATCACCGCCGCGATCCGGATGGTGACTCTTCGCCAGCCGCTTGTACAGGCGCTCGATCTCTTCGCGCGAAGCGTCAGTTCGCGCGCCGAGAATCGAGTAATAATTCCTGCCGTCCGGCTGGCTCATGCGTGATACTTTCTCCGGCGCTGACGACGCATACTAACCCGCTTCAAAGAATCTTTCCAGAATCTTCAGCCCTTAAATATCCGCCCCGGAGCCGCTGTGTCATTGCCAATTTGAAATTTCAGATTTCAGATTTCATGGCACATAATGTGCGAGCGCGCGGCGCGGTTCTTTGTGTTAAGCTGTGGCCTCAAGTCTCCCCATCCTCGAACAATTCGTGCGGGTAAATGCCATGGCACTTCAATTCGCGCCCGGCGACGATCTGATCTTTCAACTGGAAAGCGGCTACGGACTGCTGCGCGTGCTGGCCGTCGAGGAGCAAGAGGGCGAGACGATCTGGCACCTCCTCGCCTACGAAGAGTTGTTCCCCGACGTGGAGGCCGCCGAAGCCGCGCTCGTCAACCCCACAGTCTTAAGCGTCCGCGCCGCGCATTTGCCGCTCACGGATCACGCGCTGGAAAAGACGCCCGCCGCGCGCCTCGGCAATCGCCCCGTCACCGCCGACGAATTAGCACCCTGCCGCGCGTGGCGCGAGCGCGGCGGCCAGCCGTTTGACCGCTCGGCGCTACTGCTGCTCGGACTGCGCTGAACAGATGATCTTTCTTGAAACTCCAAACTTCACCGGTCGCATTCTAGAACTATTGTCGGATGAGGAGTACGGTCACCTGCAAACGACGCTGCTGAAGCAGCCGGATTTAGGTGATATTATTCCGGGTAGCGGCGGCCTGCGAAAGCTGCGTTGGGCGTCGTCCGGCCGCGGTAAACGCGGTGGCGCACGAATCATCTATTATTGGGCGGCCATGCCGGATCAAATCGTGATGCTGGCGGCCTACGCCAAGAACAGGAAAACTGACTTGACGCCATCGGAGATCAAGCCTCTCCGGCGAATCATCGAAGAGGAGTACAAATGAAAAAGGAGCAATTAGACGAGTTGCTGGAAAGCGTTCAACAAGGCGGCGCGATCCTGCGCGGGGAGGCTACGCCCTCGCGCGTTTTCGAGCTACCAACGCCGGCGGAACGTCAAGCGCCGTCGCGGCAGTTTGCTATCTGCGTTGAAACTGACGATCCCGCGCTCATCGTGCCACGCAAAATTTACCAAGTGACGCGACTTGACGACCGGGTGCGGGTCGTTGACGAAGCCGGCGAGGCCGCCGTTTACCCCGTCGAGTATTTTATCCTGATCGATCTGCCGCAAGAGATCGAGCGCGCTTTGTTGAACGTCTCGCAATAGAACAAATCATGGGAAACCCACGCAATATCAACTGGCGCTGTCTTCGACGGCCATTCTTCATCGCGCTCTTCTTTCTCGGCCTCGCAACCGTCGCCTTCGCTGAACGGCGCGAGCGGCTGATCGACAAGTGGCGGCCGTTGCACTATCAGGTGAGTTTGGCTTTCAATCCCGAACTCACGGAAGTCGCCCGCGCTGAGACGAAGATCACGATTCTCGTTTTGAAAGAGTCGCTGGGCATCCTCGATCTCGACTTCGGCGAGATGCCGGTGGACGGCGTCAGTGTCGGCGGCGCGCCCGCCGCCTTCGAGCAGAAGGACGGGCGGCTCAACGTCACGCTCACCCCGGCCCCGCGACCGAACGAACGATTGCTCGTCACCGTCACATATCACGGTAAGCCGGCGAACGGGCTGGCGCTGACCAACGACAAGGACCACCAGCCTTCCGCGACCGGCGACAACTGGCCCGACCGCGTCCACCACTGGATACCGTCGCTCGATCACCTGTCGGCGAAAGCGAGCGTCACCTTCAACGTCACCGCGCCCGCCCAGCACCTCGTTGTCGCCAACGGCCAATTGAGCGCCCAGCGCGCCAACCCCGACGGCACACGAACATGGACTTATACCGAAAGCAAACCCATCCCGCCCTATTGCATGATCGTCGCCGTCGGGCGATTCGCGGTGATGACGCCGCTGCTGCCGTCGAAAGTCGCGCCGCTCACTTACTACGTGCCACCGTCGGAGCGCGGTCTGGCCCGGCGCGGCTTCGGCGCGGCCCCGCCGTCGCTCAATTATCTCACGCGCCTCGTTGGTCCCTTCCCTTACGAGAAGTTGGCGCACATCGTCGGGGCGACGCGCTTCGGCGGGATGGAAAACTCCGGCGCGATTGTTTACAGCAGTACGCTCTTTAACCCGCGCGAAAACGAGCCGCTCTATCCCGGCTTCGGCGTCCGCCGCGGTCTGGTCGAAGTAATCGCGCACGAGACGGCGCACCAGTGGTTCGGCGATTCGGTGACGCCCGCGACGTGGGCCGACCTCTGGCTCTCGGAAGGCTTCGCCACTTACTTCGCCGGCCTCTTCGTTCAGCAGCACGTCAGCGAGCAAGCCTTTCGCGAATTCATGCGCCGCAGCGCCGAGACGTATTTCAAGTACGAACAGACGCGCCGCGCACCGATCCACGACCGCGAGACGGAAGACCTCTTCAAACTGCTTAACGGCAACAACTATCAGAAGGGCGCGTGGGTGCTGCACATGCTCCGCGCACAACTCGGCGACGCCGCCTTCTTCCGCGGCGTCCGCGCTTACTACGCTAAACACCAACACGCCACAGCGACCACCGAAGACCTCCGACTCGCTTTTGAGCGCGCTTCGGGCAAAAATTTGCGCGATTTCTTCCAGCGTTGGGTGTACGAAAGCGGTCACCCGCAATATCAGGTTTCGTGGACGTGGGAGATGGGGAGCGCACCACGGGGGGGCGGCACGCTGGCGCTGACGCTCAAACAGACACAGGAAACCGAATTATTTCTAACGCCCGTGCCCGTCGAGGTCATCATGCCCGGCGCTGCCCAACCGCGTCGCCTGATGTTGACGCCGACGGGCCGCGAGACGACGTTAAAATTGCCGCTCGCGTCTCGTCCGGGCGACGTGCGGATCGATCCGCAAAACACGATCTTGAAAGAAGTGAGCGCGGAGCCGCAGGCGGAGAAGAAAGTCGCCCTTTATCGACTCCACGAAACGCAGTGAAAAAATTTACCACAGAGAACACGGAGGGCATAGAGGAAGGCAAATGATGAAGGTAAGATGATAAATGACACATGAAAGGTCAAAGCAGTTTGTCTTTCATTAATCCCTTATCATTTATCATTTATCACTTCTTCCTCTGTGTCCTCTGTGGTGAAATCTCCTTCCCTTGATCTCGCGCGCTCACGGCGTCCCGAATCGCAGACGGTACTCTTCCGAGTTCATAAACCCGTTGACCATCATGCGAAAGTCGTTCGGATTGGCGTTCAGGAAAGTCAGCCAGCCGTTATAGCCGCCAGGTTCGGGATCGCGGCGCAAGTAGCCGAAATACTGCATCGCGACGAATGCCCGGTTGAACTGCCGCGCGTCCACTTCCCGGCTCTCGACGATTAGGCGGACCACTTCGGCGCGCGTCTTCGCTTTCGTTTGCAGATCACCGGCGAGCGAGTTGCGCGTCACGCCAGATAAGGGATCAGGCGTCGTTAATGTGACGCCAGCCGTCGCCAACACAGCATCAACGAACGCCGCGTCGGCGAGCGTGCCGGGGTAGCGCGCGATGAACTCCGGGCGGTTGACCCACGCCCGCGCGAAGGCGTCGCGCTTGGCGGCGACTT
>JACCRA010000317.1 GCA_013813825.1 Pyrinomonadaceae bacterium
ATTTTAATCGCCGCTCGATCCGGGGACAATGTGTAAGCGCGCAACTCGCGGACGCGAGGCTTAATCGGGTGTCGGGTGTCAGGTGCCGGGTATCGGATTAAGACCACATCTTCCGCGCTTCGATCAGGCTTGCCGGAACTCTTAACCGCGCCCGACGCACCCGGCATCTGCCCCCCGACACCCGGCATCCTCCTTAGCGCCGAGCGGGCGTGTGCCTGCAACCCCTCGGCTTCGGCCAGCGCGGCGATCAGCGGGGCGGTTTGTTGCATCTCGTTTGGCGTGTAGCACAGCAGCGTCGTGCGGCGCATGAAGTTGTGGACAGAGAGAGCGGACGAGAAGCGCGCCGCGCCGCCGGTCGGCAAGACGTGATTCGGGCCGGCAAGATAATCGCCGACGGCTTCGGGCGTGTTTGCGCCAAAGAAGATCGCGCCGGCGTGGCGGACGCTGGCGGCCACCGCTTCGTCATCCCTTGTCATGATTTCGAGATGCTCTGGCGCGAGTTGGTTGACGAGCGCGCACGCTTCGTCAATGCTGCTGACGACGAACGCCGCGCCGAACTGCGCAAGTGAGGCGGCGATAATCTGGCGGCGCGGCAGAGTCGCCGCTTGACAGTTCAACTCCGCCACGACCGCACGCGCCAATTCTTCGCTCGTCGTAATCAAGATCGCCGAAGCGTCTTCGCCGTGTTCGGCTTGCGCCAGCAAATCGGCGGCGACGTAATCAGAGCGCGCCGTCTCGTCGGCGATGATGACAACCTCGCTGGGGCCGGCGATAGAGTCGATCCCGACCGCCCCGAAGACCAGTTTCTTTGCCGCCGCCACGTACTTGTTGCCCGGCCCGGTGATGACATCGACGGGACGGATGCTCTCGGTTCCGTAGGCGAGCGCCGCAATCGCTTGCGCTCCGCCGACGGCATACACTTCAGTGACGCCGAGTTCCACAAGGGCGGTGGCGACGGCCGGATTTTGCGTGAGCGTGCCGGGCGGCGTCGCGACGGCGATGCGCCGGACACCGGCGACCTGCGCCGGCACGACGTTCATCACCACCGACGAAGGATAGCTAGCCGTCCCGCCCGGCACGTATAAACCCGCGCTCTCAATTGGCGTGACGCGCTGACCGATCCGCAATCCTTCGTCATTCCGCACCTCCCAACTTTCCGCCCGCTCGTGCTCGTGGAAAACGCGGACGCGCCTGATCGCTTCGCGCACAGCAGACAGCACTGCGGCGTCCACCCGCGCGGCGGATTGTTGTAGAGTCTCAAAGTCAACGCGCAATTCGGCGGGCGCGAGCCGCACCTGATCGAAGCGTTCCGTGTAATCAATCAGCGCCGCATCGCCGCGCCGCCGAACGTCTTCGATGATCTCAGAGACGGCGTTCATCAACTCGGCATCCAGCGCGACGCTGCGCTCTTTAATTCGCGCGAGCTTAAACTCACGTCGCCCCATCTCTTGTGCAGTGAACACTTCAATCAAACCATTACACTCCTTCGACCGCGCGGCTCAAGTTTTCGATCAGGTGCATAACGGCCGCCGCCTTCAGTTGATAACTCGCGCGGTTGACGATTAGCCGCCCCGACGATTCCGCGATCACTTCACACACCACGAGGCCGTTCTCGGCGAGCGTCTTCCCCGTCTCAACCAGATCGACGATGCAATCGGCGAGGCCCAGCACCGGGGCCAACTCGACCGAGCCAGACAGTTCGATGATCTCGACCGGCACGCCCCGCGCCCCGAAATGTCTGGCCGCAACCCGCGGATATTTGGTCGCAACGCGCAGCATCCCGATTGCTTCGCTTTCATTCCCGGCCCGGCGCGCGACCGCGAGGCGGCAACAATTGATGTTCAGATTGAGCGGCTGCAACACGTCCGCGTCCGATTCCAACAACACGTCGCGCCCGACCACGCCGCAGTCCGCGATCCCGTGCTCGACATACACCGGCACATCCGCCGGCTTAACGAAGACGAAGCGGTAGCGCCCACTCTCGTCTTCAATTGCCAGACGCCGCGACGCCAGCGACGCCGCGTTCACGCGCACATCTCCGCGCGCCAGCAGTCTCAAAGCCTCGTCCTGCATCCGGCCTTTCGCTAAAGCGATGGTGATCAGTGATGAGTGAGCGACTTTCTCAGCGATCTCCATTTGTTCACCTCTCATCACTGACTTCCCTTCCAGTTCAATTGAACCGGACGAAGATGGCGCGGCGATATTTGTAGGGGCTATGGCTTGTCCCAGCCACTACAGTTCGCAGATCACAGTAGCTTGATTTGCTCGCCGACAGTTCGCCGGCTCTTCGCTTCCCGGAAGCGCGCGGACGACTCGCCCGCCCCGATGTTCGTCATGCCACCATTGTTGTTTCGCGCGTGCGCGAAGTCTGTGCGGGCGAGCACTCCGGTTAGGGCGTCGAGGTTGAGGACGAAGCCGGTGGCCGGCTCGCGGCGGCCGAAGTTGGCGGTCAGGTCATCGTAGCGCCCGCCGCCGCCGACGCGCGTCCCCGCCCCGGCGACGTAAATTTTGCAGATCAGTCCGGTGTAATAATCCAACTCCGCAACGTCGGCCAGATCGATCTCGAAAACATCGTGCAGACCGATTGTTTCAAGCGTGTGCCACAGACGCGCCAGCGCGTCGAGCGCCAGCGCGGCCGAGTTTCCTTCGCTTGCAAAGTGCCGCGCTTCATCCAGCACCGGCTGGCCACCGTTCAGTCGTGTCAGACGTTTGAGATCGCTGCTCGCCAAAGCGTCCGGAACGCGCCCTCTGAGAAAGCGTTCAAGCTCTGAGCCGTCGCGCACATCGATCAAACGGCGCGCTTCTTCGCGTGCCATTGCATCAAGTCCCAATTGTTCGGCGACGCCGTTAAAGAACCCGACGTGATTGAGCGTGATCCGGCACTGGTCCAGCAGGCCGAGCTTTTCCAGTATCTCGGCGGCGATAACGAGGATTTCCACGTCGGCGTCCGCGCCGCCGTCGCCACCGATTAATTCGCAGCCGAGTTGTGTCTGCTCGCGCCGCCATTCGGCATGTGAGCGCGGGCGCTGTCGAAACACAGGGGCGGCGTAACAGAGCCGAAGCGGGCGCTCACGCCGAGCGAAGAGAGTGGCGGCGGCGCGCGCTACTGAAGAAGTTACGTCGGGGCGCAGTGCGAGTAACCGCCCGTCAGAGTCCGTAAAGCGGAAGGAACGCTGCGCCTCACCATGCCCCATGCCGCGCTCAAAGAGCGCGAAGTAGTCAATTGAGGGTGTCGCGATCTCTTCGTAAGACCAGCCGCCAAAGACCGCCATCGCCACGTCTTCAACCGCCCGCCGCAACCGCGCCTCCGCCCCGCAGTGATAACGCACGCCATCAGGAATTTGCGCGAGAGAGTCCATGATGCAGATTTCAGTTTTCAGTTTTGGATTAGCTAATAACTGAAAACTCTCACCTCAAAGTAAAACCCGCTGCCGGCAAATTATTGTGTGCGGCAGCGGGTTGGGTGATGTCTCGTGTTACGGGGAGTTAGGTCTGAT
>JACCRA010000344.1 GCA_013813825.1 Pyrinomonadaceae bacterium
ATGGAACGGACGATCAGCGTCGGCGATTGGATTCGCGTCGGGACGGACGAGGGTCAGGTGAAGGAGATTCGCTGGCGACAGACTTCGATTGAGACACGCAACTGGGACACGATTGTGATCCCGAACAGCGTCCTGATGCGAAGCCAAGTGACGCTGCTCGGCCACCGCGTCGGCGCGCCGCGCCAACAACGGCGCTGGATTTATTTCAACGTCGATTTTCGCTATGCGCCCTCCGAAGTGATCGCCGCCGTCGAGGCCGCGCTGTGCGCCGAGCCGATTGACAAGGTCGCGCCCGATCCCGCGCCGCACTGCCTGCTCATCGATTTCAAAGATAGCTACGCCACCTACGCCGCACGTTATTGGATCACAGATCTGGCACCGACCGATCCAGTTGATGGCGTCGTCCGCGCCCGTCTCTTCTACGCCCTACGCCGCGTCGGAATACCGCTCTCGATGCCGGCGCGGGCGTTGTTCATCACCGAAGACGATGAGGCGCGCCGTGACCGCAAGCGCCGCGAAGAGATCGAGGCGCGAGTTGCGGCACTACGCGGCGTCGAACTATTCCACCCACTGACCGAAGACGAGCGGCGGGTGTTAGCTGAACGCATTAGCGACGCACTGTTCGTTAAAGGCGAAGCGATCACGAGGCAGGGAGCCGAGGCGCATTGGCTCTACATTATTCGCAAGGGTGAGGCGGAGGTGCGCGTTAAAGTTCAGGACGGTGAGTTGACCGAGCGCGTCGCGATTCTCGGCGTGGGCAACTTCTTCGGCGAGATGGGACTCCTGACCGGCGAGCCACGAGCCGCCACCGTCATCGCGCTAACGGACGTGGAATGCTACCGCGTCAACAAGGAAATTTTTCAGGAAGGCTTACGACAACGCCCGGAAATCGCGCAAGACATCTCCAACATTCTCGCCCGTCGTCGGGTCGAACTTGATTCCGTCGTCGGCCAACTCAATGCCGACGCCATGCGCCAACGAATGCAAAACCTGCATGGCGACTTTCTCAATCGCATCCGCAATTTCTTCAGTCTTGACGGCCACAAATAACGATTGGCGGAGCCGTATGAAGTTTCCCTTGATGTCGGCGCGGCGTGCCAGCGCATTTATGTTCTTTCAAAACACAGTCAGCGCCCCGACGGGCGTAAGCCCGCAGAAGCGCCGACGTTGTGGACGAGCCTTGCTCTCGAAAGAGCAGGCATCCCGAGGAGCTTGCAACCTAAATCGGAAACGCAAGCTCCAAACGAAAACTTTGTTGTCCGCGATTGGCTCTCGTGCCAACCGTTATTGTTAGACCGTGCGACGACCGGTCAGCAAGTTGATGAGTAACACGACAAGCGCGACGACGAGAATGATGTGAATCAGATTGCCCGCCACACCGAAACCGAAGCCGAGCAGCCACAAGATCAACAGCACCACCAAAATTGTCCACAACATAAATCAGTTCCTCCTCTTAACTCCTACAATACCTGATTTCCTGATTGCTCTTACGGCAATGCTCGTGCCAGTTCCACCTGGGATTCGCGCTTCTCGATCTAAGTGCTGGCACACTCAGAGTTGCGGACCATTTTAGGCTCGCAAGTCGCCAGTCTCAGAAAAAACATCCATTGCTTTCGTACTGAAACGTATCGGCGTTGGTTACTCTGACAGTGCTGTTTTCGACCAACTGTGTGACCGCGCGTCACCTGTCTGACACCGGCGAAAAACTTTATTGACATCCCCTTCCTTTTCCCGTAGAAACACCTTACCCATTCAACCCCCAGACAATTGTTTCGTCGCAAGGAGGATCGCACATGGAAGGACCACTCAGGGGAGTCATCGCCGGCATCGCCGCTTGGAAACTTGGTGGCGGCTGTCTCTCGACCATCCTCATCTTCTTCGTCGTCTTCTACCTGCTCGGTTACGTCAACTGCTGAGTCGCGCTCAACAGACGAGAGTAGGGGACCAATCGCGGGTTGTTATCTGATTCGTTAGATGACAACCCGCGCTGCTGCGTCGGCAAAACTCTCCGGTCAGGCTTTTTCCGCTTGGTCATTTGTCCGTTATGATGGGGCGCATGAAGATTCTTGTGTGCCTGCTTGTCTCTGCGGCGCTTTGTGCCCTCGTGCCTGTCGCGTCGGGACAGGACACGCCACCGTCAACCGATATTTTCCTCGTCCCCCTCACGAGCCGCGGTGAGAAGTTGGCAGCCGGCGCGCCGCTCAATGTCACCAGCCGTGAAGGCTATGATAACCAACCGCTGTTTCTGCCCGACAATCGCGCCTTTCTCTACACCTCGCAGCGCGAAGGGCAAACTGACATTTACCGCTACGTCCTAAAGAGCCACGCGCATGAGAGGCTAACCGCCACCACTGAGAGCGAATACTCGCCGACGCCGGCTCCCGGCGGCACGGATTTTTCGGTGATTCGAGTTGAAGCCGACAAGACTCAACGCCTGTGGAAGTTCCCGCTGCAAGCGACGGGTGGCAAGCCGAGTCTGGTGTTGGAACGAATCAAGCCTATCGGCTACCACGCATGGCTCAACCGTCACCGGCTCGTGCTATTTATCCTTGGTACGCCGAACACTCTCCAACTGATCGACACGCGCGGCGAGCAAGCGGAAGTCGTCGCTGAGAACATCGGTCGCGCGCTGCACGTTATTCCCGGCGGCCGTGGGAAAGTCAGTTTCGTGCATAAAATTTCCGAAGGAGAGTGGTTCGTCAAATCGCTCGATCCGGCCACGCGGAAAATTGAAATGATCGTGCGGATGCTGCCCGGCAGTGAAGATTTGACGTGGCTGCCTGATGGCTCGCTCCTTTCGGCCCGGGAGGCGAAACTTTATCGCTTCCGGCCGCAAGCGAGAGACGCCGGCTGGCAACAGGTAGCGGATTTCTCGGCGGCTGGCCTGCGCGAAATCACGCGCCTCGCCGCCAATTCGCGCGGAGACCAATTGGCGCTCGTCGCGCTGCCAATAGCTAAAAAGTAGGTCAGACTTGAAGAGATGAACTTTGACCCGCGCAACATTCTCGTGATCGATTTCGGCCAACTCGGCGATGTGGTGTTGAGCCTGCCGGCGTTGCGCGCGATTCGCGCGAGGTTTCGTCAAGCGCGGATCACCGTCGCGGTTGGCAAGTCAGGCAAGACCGTGATCGAGTTGGCCGGTTGCGCCGACGCTGTGTTGATCGTGGATCGGGTCGGGCTACGCGACGGCTTCGCGCCGCTGTCGGTGGTGCGTATTGCCCAGCTGGTCAGGGAAGTGCGCCGCCGCAAGTTCGATTTCGTGATTGATCTGCATAGCCTGTCCGAGACCAACCTGCTCGGCTATCTCTCCCGCGCCCGATGGCGACTCTACGCCAGCCGTCCCAACCGCTCGCTCGACTTCCTCTCAAACTTCCGCCCACGCCCGCCCGTCGAAGATCAACGACGGCACGCCGTAGATCGCTACCTCGACGTGCTCCGGCCGCTCGACCTCGGCGAGGTCTCGCGCGTGGCGCGTCTGCCCGTGCGCGACGAAGACCGACGCGCGGTCGAGCAACTTTTGAAGAAGGAAAAAGTATCTTTCGATCTCCCACTCGTCGGCCTCTTCCCCGGCGCCGGGCACCCGAGCCGGCGCTGGCCGCTCGAACGCTTCGCCGAACTGGCCGCCCGCTTCGAGCGCAACGACGGTTTGCGTGTTCTCGTCTTTCTCGGCCCCGAAGAGCGCCCGCTGCTCGGCGAAATGCGCGCCCTTTTTTCGCGCACGACCGTCTTCCTCAACCACCTGACCATTCCCCAACTCGCGGCTGCGCTCGCGCCGCTCGCCGCCTTTGTCTCGAACGACACCGGACCATTGCACATTGCGGCGGCAGTCGGCGCGCCCGTCGTGATGCTCCTCGGCCATCCGACCAACAAAGCGTTCGTCCCCGTCGGCGAGCGCCATCGTGTGATCCACAGCCACACGATCACAGAGATCACGGTCGATGAGTCGTATGCCGTCGCTCGCTCTGTCCTGACCGACGAACGCGCAACCTCGCTCTTTGCCGTCTAAGAAATGTTCCCCCCGGCGACACAATGCCCCGGCTGATGACGACCGACGAAGACAAGCCACTACCTGTTAGCAACGACATCGGCGTCTTCTCGACTCTCTGCTTCATTGGCGCAATTACTGTCATAGTGCGACTTAGTCCTGCTTACTAAATTTATCAGTTGCTTTTTTAGACATTCGGCGTACTGCGTTTGTCAGGTCATTCCATACTCTGCATTGCAAACCAATGTTTGTTATAGACAAAAGGTGTTGGCGTATGTCACACTGCCGATGCTGCTTGAAGGGCAGCATTTTGATTGTCTCGCTTCGCGTGCCACTAATTGGCGTCTAGCTTCACTCCGACGAGCAGCCTGTTTGAACAAGGGTCGCATTCGCACACGGCTTAATCCTCCGGCACTCACACCGGAGGTGAATAAACGAGACTTGTCCTACCAATCACGAAGGGCGAGGCCTAACTCGCGATGGATTGCCACGACCGTCCGGCGTTAAGTGCTTGAACACCTCCCTAAGCTAACCCCGGCGGCTCGTTGTCAGCCAAACTTCGCACCCGCAGCACCACACACCATGACACGCAGTTCTCAAACAGAAACACACCGGAGTTCAAGGCTATGCTGAAACAAAGTCGCTTCGTCCTGCTCACTTCCCTGTTGCTGGTGACTCTCGGCGGAGTCTCGTCGGCGCGCACGCACGTCTCGGTCATGGCCG
>JACCRA010000348.1 GCA_013813825.1 Pyrinomonadaceae bacterium
TCTTCGGCGTGGCGTTCGTGCAGCACGCTCCGCAGGCGCATCACCTCGGCCGAGAGTTGATCCCTTTCCAGAGCGGTCCCGATCTGATCGGCGATGCCTTCGACAAGCGCCGTCTCGTGGACATCGAAGCTCGCGCGCGATTCGCTCCACACCAATCCGAGCAATCCGAACGTCTGCTCGCCGCTGATGCGGACAGGCGCGACGAGCGCCGCGCGCCCGCCGAGCGTCGAGTTGAAGATAAAGCGTAGCGGCACGGGCAACGTGTCGTCGAGGATCGGCAGCGTCTTGCCTTCGGCGACGATGGCGACAAGCGCGGGAAACTCCGAGAGATCGACCGACTTGCCATGTGCTTCAATCAACTGGCGCACGCCCGCAATCGCCGCGTGCGGCGCGGCCTTGAAGGCGGCGAGGCTGATCACCTTGCCCGACCCGTCCATCACGCCGAGCGCGCAGTAGTCCGCGCCAACCAGCGCCAGCGCGCGTTCCAATACCAACGAGGTCACTTCGCCGAAGTCAGAAGTGGCGTTGAGCGCATTAGCGATCTCCAAGAGCGCGCGCGTGCGGCGCGACTCGCGCTGCTGATCCGTGTAGAGGCGCGCGTATTGGTAGCCGACCGCGATCTGCCGGGCGGTGGATTGAAGGAAAGAGACTTCTTCATCAAGCCAACGGCGCGGCGCGCGCGTCATGTGCAGCCCGACGAGGCCGAGCACATCGCCGCCGCCGCCAAGCACGATTGGCACGACTAAGAGCGAACGCGTCTGTAAGCCGTGCGGCAGCAGTCGCACGCGTGGATCGAGATCATGTGCTGCCGTGTCGTCGAGCCGGATCGGGCGCGAGAGATCGAAGCGCCCAGCGAGTTGTCTAAAATCGATGGGAATCGAAGTGCCGAGGCTCGAAGGCACGTCCGCCGCCACACGCCATTCGTGGCTGATCCTGAGTTCGCCTTCGGGCGCGGCGAGTTGGATCACGTCGCAGCGATCCGCTTCCATCATCCGCCCCAGTTCACTGACGACGGCTTGCAGGAATCTGTCCAGATCGATCTCGGATTGCAGCGTGGGCGCGAGGCGATTGATGATCGCCTCACGCGCTTCGTGCATCCGCGCTTTGCGCTCCAGCGAAAGCGCCTGCTGCGCGTCGGCGGTAGGCATAAACTCGACAGACAAAACTGCGCCGCTCCTTACTGAGTGTTCGACATTTACAGGTGGCGAATGATAACAGAAGGCAGGAAGCAGAAGGCAGGAAGCAGAAAGCAGCAGGCAGTTAAGATCAACGCTGTCTTGACTGCCTACTGCCTTCTGCTTACTGAGTACTCAGTTCGCTTGAGCGATTTCCTCGCCGAGGCCGAAGTTGATGCGGGCTTCTTCAGGCGTCAGGAGCGGGTGGTATTTGCTGCCATAGCGGCCGGTAATGCTTTTAACGTAGTGCTGCGTCTCGCTAAAGGGCGGAATCCCGGCGTACTTATCGACGTTGCCCTCGCCGGCGTTGTAGGCCGCGAGCGCCAGCGAGACGTCGCCTTCAAACCTTTCCAGCAGCAAGCGCAGGTAACGCGTGCCGGCGGCGACGTTCGACTCCGGATCGCTTGCATTGCGGCAGTCGAAACGCACGGCCGTCGCCGGCATCAACTGCATCAACCCTTGTGCTCCGGCGTGCGACTTCGTTGCTGTTTGATACTTCGACTCTTGCCAGATGACGTGGTGCAGCAGGCGCGGATCGACGCCGAAGCGGTCGCTCGCGCGGACGATGATTTCGTCGATGCGCGCATCGCCGGACGTGGGAAGGTCAGCGGGCAGATAGACGCTCGAGACGCGCTTGACGGTCGTTTTAGCGATGGCGATTGGAACAAAAAACGTGTCGTTGAGATTGGCCGCGACGAAGAGCGCGAAGATTGAGAAAATCGAAATTGAAAAAGAGCGAAAACGGGGGACCAGTCGGGAAATTTGCATTAAGTTCGTTCTCCATGTGAGCTTGACCCACGAGGGTCGTCGATGACTGCGCCGCAATAAGCCGCACACGTCAGGGCTTGGGGGCTACGCATGGTGGAAACGATGTTGCGAAAGAGCATCAATCGAGACCGGGAATAAGATGGACTTAGCTCTGCTCCGGTTGCTTAAAACGCACCGAAGGTTATCCATCTAAGTGCTTGATGTGTTTGCATTTAGTTCACACCCCTGTAAGCCCCTGAACGCGCTAGATTTGTCAGGCTGGGCAGATAGTTTGATGATCAGAAGAACGTCGAAAGAGTATTTCGGCGTATGAAAAGAAGGCAAGAACTGCCAGTCCAATGCGGCTTTTTTTATAGGTGGCTAAAGGCTGATTGAGAATCTTTAATCAGGAACAAGGGCAGTAAGAAATTTGAGATTCCATATTTGAGATTTGAGAGCGCGACCATGATTGATTTCGGGTAGTGGCTCAGTTAAGGGAGATGAGGCCGTAAGGCGCGACTAAAAGTAATGATGAAGGATGAAGAATAGACTGACGGAGCGGGTTTTCATTCCGCCTTCTTACTTCATCATTGCTTTTAGTCGCGCCTGACACGACAAACTAAACCAAGCCGTAAGCGCATCAAAAATGCGCTTTGGTTGCGGCGAACTTGTTGGCGCTCGTATAATCCGGTCAGCGCCATTTCACGCTCAAATTTTCGAGAGACATTTCAGAGATGCCGATTTACGAATACACCTGCCAGAAGTGCAAAGCCCACATCGAGGCGTTGCAAAAAATGACGGACAAGCCTTTAACGCGCTGCAGAAAGTGCGGCGGCAAGTTGGAAAAAGAATGGTCGCGGACGAGCTTTCAACTGAAAGGCGCGGGCTGGTACGTGACTGATTACGCGAGTCAAAAGGTTGATCCGAAAGTTGATCCAAAAGAAGCCACGAGCAGCGAGACAAAGGCCACGGGCGGCGAGACAAAGGACGCCGCGCAGACCGAAGCGAAGGCGGAAACAAAGTCCGAAGTGAAAAACGAGAACACGACGGCAGTTCCCGACTCGTCGAAAAAATCTAAAAAGGCTCCGGCCACCGCCGCTCCCAAAAGCGGCGACTAACTCCGGGACCAGCGTTTAATTTCCCGGCTCTACTGTCAGTCAACAGAAACATGCGCGCATCAAGTCGATTACTGACCAGCCTCGCTCTCATCTTCGCCCTCGTGGCTGTGATCGCCGGTCAAGCGGGGCGGCGTCCCGGCGTCTCACAAGAGCGCACGCGCCTGCTCAATATCTACGCCGCGCGGATGGACAACTCCGAAGCAGTGATTACCGCCAAAGACGTGTCGTTCTACGACGACGGCCTCGAACAGAAAGTGCAAAGCTTGACGCGCGACCCCAGTCCGGCGCGCATCGTGCTGTTGGTGGACAATTCGCTTTCATTGCGCGCGGATGTGCCGAAGCTGGCGCAGTTGGCGCGCGAGTTCGTCTATGAGATTTACGAGGACGATCAGATATTGATCGTCGGCTATGACGAGCAGGCCGAAATCGTCTCGGACTGGACGGACGACTCACAGAAGATCGAAGCCTCTCTGTCAGGACTCCGCAAACGCGGCCAGCCGCTTCTCTTCGACGCCCTGACCGCGATCCTCGAAGATGCCCTGCTGCCTTTGGGCGCTTCGCACCGCAAGCGCGCCATCGTGCTGATCGGCGACGGTCTGGATCGCGGCAGCAAGACCAAGTTCAAAGACGCGCTCGCCGCGCTGCAATCCGCCGACATCGCCGTGTACGCCCTGCAAATCCCGGATCGCACCGGCGGCGCTTATCGCCGCGACACGCCGAAGCCCTCGGTCGTCGTCCAGAAACTGGCGGAAGAGACCGGCGGTCGCATCCTCCCGCTCGACGATCCGCGCGCCTCCGCCAAAAGTATTTGCGACGAGCTACGCAAGCATCGCTATCTCCTCTCCTACAGTTCTTCCATCGTCTCCTACCTCGACGCGCGCCGCCTTCTCGTCCTCGGCTCCGAAGGCATTACGGTGCGCGCAAAGACGGTGGAACCGGCAAAGTAAATGATGAATGCGAAATGATGAATGATGAATGAAAGACAACGCTAACCCGCGCCGAGCATAAAGCGTTCAATATGAAGAAACCAAAGAACGATGAAAGCCATGCTATCGAGCAGTTGGTTTGAATCACCTCACTCTAGAGTATGTATTGTGCGTCCCAGATGAGATAACATCTAGGCGTCTACTGAGTTAAATCTGAATATAGATAGAAGCTATTAGATGCGAAAACTCATTATTCAACAAGATCAGGTTAGTTATGTTGGACTTTTTTCAAAGCCAGCATTTTCTTTATGGGGAGAGGGTTCAAAAATTCTTGAGGAATTGTATAAAGCTTTCTCGCCTTATAAAGTAAGCCTTGCAGATTTCAAACAGGATTATTTATCCCCGATACTCTCAGATATATCAGTTACTGTCTTTCTTGGCGCGAATGGAAACTATAAATTCAAGTTCGACCGAATTGAAGCGTCATTTTCTAATTTTACTGAACAGGAACT
>JACCRA010000360.1 GCA_013813825.1 Pyrinomonadaceae bacterium
GATTTGAAGCGCGAAAGTTCGCCG
The DNA here is from genome assembly GCA_013813825.1 of Pyrinomonadaceae bacterium. Classification (GTDB taxonomy): domain Bacteria; phylum Acidobacteriota; class Blastocatellia; order Pyrinomonadales; family Pyrinomonadaceae; genus JACCRA01. Next base: position 25 of record JACCRA010000360.1, read on the forward strand.
GGCGCCAACTGTTATGCGGCAAGTTGGAAGAGGCTCAAGACGAACTTCGCCTGTCCCCATGCATCACTTCCACTTAATCTTTTGACCTGACTTTTACGAATCATGTTCATCGCTTCGATCCCTTCGAGTGTTCGTTCTGCAGTGTGAAACGAACGGAAGCTTTGTGATGCGCGCACCTTCTTTTTGATGAACCGATGATCTTGTTCGATCACGTTATTCAAATATTTAACGCATCGAAGCTGACAATCCATCGGCAACACTTTCTCTTCCTGTGAAGCACTGAAAGCATCAGGGTAGGCAGCATTCTTGTCCACATTGATGGAGAACGGAAGCCGTCGATGATCAGCTCTCAGTACTTTCTTGAAGAATCGTTTTGCTGAAGAAACGTCGCGCTTCGCCGATAACATGAACTCTATCGTCTGGCCATCCTTGTCCACCGCTCGGTAAAGGTATTTATATTCTTTGCCAACCTTGATGTATGTTTCATCAATGCGATATGAGGTGCCACTCATCTTGAGATGAGGGCGCAGGCGTTTGTTGATTTCAGGCGCGTAAGCCTGGACCCATCTCCACACAGTCGTATGGTCTACTGTAAGCCCACGCTCTCTCATCATCTCTTCCAGATCACGATACGAAAGTTGAAATCTACAATACCAACGGACGCAAAGAAGGATGATCTCGGGTTCATGATGTCGCCACTTGAAGGGGTTTTGGATGCGCTTCATGATTGTGCCTCGCACGGATGTCAGAGGGTGAAAGCCTCAGATTGTAACCGACAATCAATTGCTGCAACACTACCTACCTGAAGAGGTTGAGCGTGTGTACGCCATCCTCGACAACTTGAGCGTGCATCGCGCGGCGGACGTGTTGTTGTTTTCCCTGCATCATCCGCGCTGGGAGGCGCGTCTTCCAACCACGCTACGCGGCATACCTGAACCTGATTGAGCCGTGGTGGAAGGTGCTGCGCTCGCTGGCGCTCAAGGGCAAACGCTTCGAGACATGGGACGAGATCGCCCACGCGGTGGAAGCAGCGACTGCATACTGGAACGCGCATCGTCATCCGTTTGTCTGGGGACGGAGACGGCGTCATCAACCGCGAAGAAAGTCCGGCATCGCGTTGGTCGCAAAAGCTGCATAGACTTACCGGATGCACCACTTAGCAATCCGGCGACGGCGTAAAGCGAACCTGAGACGAATCCTGTAATCCGCGACAGAATGTTCTCCGATGCGCGTTCGACTTGCCCGCGCACATCCACTTCACGCTCAATCCAGTGAAGCGCAGGTGCGAGACGCGGATTGCGCTCGACCGCTTCGCGCCATCGCCCTTCAGCCATGCCGCGGCTGATCTTCTCGACCCTGGCGTCGGCTTCGCGCGTGATTTGACGGGCAACAAATATCATCGGAGCGACGAGCGCGACGGTGACAACGAGGACGGCAATCGCGGCGGCGATCCCTTCGCGTTTGACGTGACGCTTAATCCATTCATGCAGCGGGTGCTCGATGACGGCGAGCGCGAGCGCCCACGCGAGCCCAGGCGTGAAGGGCAACGCCAGTCGGTAGCAGATGTAGAAGACGATGGCGGTAATGACGATGAGCACAAGGATGAGCGCACGCTCTCGCGTCAACCATCCGTCACCGGTTTTATGTTGCGTCGCATTTTTCTTCGGTTCGCTCATCAATGGAAACCAGCGGCGCTGGAAGCAACTTGAAAAGAGATAAATTGCCGAATCTTCAGTTTCTCTTTCATGACAAACTCGCCAACTGAGTTTGCAACGCGGGACGACGTTTATATTGTTCTTTCAATTCCCGCAAGTACTTTTGCCACTCGGCATCCTGCCCCAGATGCGCGTGTGCGGCTTTGGCTCTCCGCAACCAATCGGCGGCGACCGGGTAGAGATTGCTTTTAGTCAATACGATTAACGCTTCTGCCTGCTTGACGCTCGTGCGAATCACCCAGTCGGGACGCCGTGTGATGAGTGCGTCCGCGACGAGCGCGACGAGCGTGTGATCTTGCTTGCTTCGGTTGGCGACTTGGATCGCCGCGTCCCATTCCCCTTCGTGCAGCAACACCTCTGCGAGCGGTCGTTTGTCGTAGAACTTCTCCAAAGAAGTTATAGCTTCCGGCTTCAGTTTGTTCCAACCCGCGCCCGCCAAACGCTTGATGATTTGCCACCCGACGAGCGACGGCGCGTCGCTAAACGCCGCCAGCCATGCGGCGAGTGCCTGCGGGGTGCGTCCGCGCGCTTCCTCTATCGCTCCAAGCCACGCGCCGAGCGCGGCTTTGCGTCCGGCGAGTTGCAAGCCGCGCTCGCCGATCTTTACCGCATCGTCGAGATGATTCGACTCGCGTAAGGCTTGCGCCAGCGTCAACGCTTCGTCGGCAGCAGATAAATTCTTGAGCGCGTGTGCGACGGCTTCCCTTTGGCGGTCGAGTGCACACAGCTTCAAGGCGTAGCGCAGATGCGCGCCGGTTCGCAAGCACAGTGCGAGGTATTCGTCGGTGCGCTCCTGCCGCTCAAGGACGTTGAGCTTCGCGCGCGTCAACTCTTGCGCGGGCGATTCCGACGACCACGCCGGAGCATAAAGCTCGTCGCTGAAATCGTCATCTTCGTTTGTCCACTCATCAGGTTCTTCGTCGCGCGAAACTTGTTGCGAGGCTGCTTGCGCTTCAAGCGGCGACTCGTTCCAGCCGTGACGTGCGGCGGCGATGGCGACATCCAAGCCTTCGACGCCGTAGTCGCTCAATTCGCCGTGCAAGCTGTTCAACTCGCCGACGAGTTTAGTGCGCTCCTTTTCACTGAGGTCGCAACTTAAAATCGCTTCCGCCAGAGACTCGCCGACGCCGGAGAGGAAATCGCCCAACTCACCGTTTGAGTCGTCTATGTACTCGAATCCATCGTGGCTCTCTTCGAGCAACGTGACCAGAATCCGCAACGCGGCTTCGGCATCGCCGCCTGTGAGAAACTCCATCGCCGTCGCTTCGACTCCGCGCAGTTCTCCGACTAAACCGCCGACGTGCCAGTAGGCTTCCGACATCCGCATCCGATCAAGGCTGTGCATAATCCCACGCACCCGCCGCCGATACGCTTCCGCATCTATCTTCCGGCTTCCGCGCGTCGGTGTTCCGCGCCTTGATACAGAAGGTGCAGCGATCATCAATTCAACCTGATCGCTCAGGTCAGGTTGTTCATCGAGCAGTTTTACGAGCACCGTAAGCAACTGCTCGCGGCTAAGATCAGCCAGCAACTCCGCCGGGGTTCGGCTGACGGTGAACATTTGCGGTGCGCGCGCATAAGCCAGCAGCAAGGCGACGAGGTGCTTACAGTATCCGCCGAAGTCATACGGACAGGTGCAATCGGCGGAGCGGATGCCGCCGCCATCCACTTCGGCGCGCACACGATAAAAAGGCGACGAGGTGCCTTCGCACTCGCCGCTCAATATATTGCCGCGAAGCGTGAGACGCGAAACAGCTTTGCTACGAAAGAATTCCTGCCCGCGGGCGAAGCTCTTGTCGCTCGCGCCTGCGCGGATCAAGCTTTCCGTTAACCTAGCAGCGGGCATCACTCCACCTGTCCCGCCGCGACGCCCGCTTTGAACGCTTCCACTATCGCTGGTTGCAGCGTCTCACCCGCTTTGTCCAGCCAGTCATGTCGTTCAATTAAGTCAATTGATGTCTCCGTCGCCATACGGTAGTTCTCCTCACATCAGATTGGATATGCAGAAATGTCTTTACACAAAAATTAGAGATTAAGGTATCTCAGAGCGAACGCCGAACGCTAACCGCATCGAAATGTTTACATCATGAAAGATTTCGACCTCGGCTTGGGGGCGCCGGCCGCATCAGCGTTGTGCGATACGTCGAGCGCGAAACAGGCGCACGTGAGCAACAAGTGAGATAATAGCAAGCACAGGAACGTCACCATCAAAAGGAGTCTAAATGTTATGGAAGCGACCAGAGTCACCGTGGACGAAGTGAAAGAGAGAATGACGCGCGGTGAGCCGTTCACCTTCGTGGATACGCGCAACCCGAAGGCGTGGGGCGAGTCGGACGAGAAATTGCCGGGGGCGATTCGCGTGCCCGCCGATGAAGTAGCGCAACACTTAAACGAGATTCCGCGCGACCGCGTGGTTGTGACCTACTGCACTTGACCGCATGAAGCATCAAGCGCCCGTGTGGCGCAAGAGTTGACGGTGCAGGGTTGGACGAACGTGCATCCGCTCTACGGTGGCTTCGACGCTTGGAAGCAAGCGGGCGCGCCGACGGAAGCGAAATGATCTTCGAGTCGAAGAAACTGAGCCACAACGCGAAGAGAGTCGGATGCGCGTGTCGCCCGGACGGTCTTCGTTCACGGGCATAAGTTTTGACGTGTGAAAGGAGAACAGAGCATGAACAGAAAGAGCGACAGAATGGAGAAGCGTGAAGATGCGAATCCGGATGAAGGTGAACATAAATACGGTGATGTGGAGTTCGCCGATCCGGTCAACAAAAAGTATCCCGTTGATACTCCTGAGCATGTGAGGGCGGCTTGATCTTACATCAAACACAAAGATAACGCCGCCAAGTATGACCCGGACGACGTGGAGAAAATCAAAGAACGCATCCGGCGCGCGGCGAAGCGGCACGAGGTTGAAATCAGCGAGGAGTGACGAAACTATGTTCGTAGAACACCACTTCGGCGCTTCACAAGCTGCCGTACACGGCGCGCGGGTGCGACGGCGGAGCGGGCAAAAAGCGCAGTCAAGGAGCTGAAGACATGATGATAGAAAGCGCAAGCATAATCGAAAAGACGGTGTTGGCGATAAAATTGCCCATACCTCTCCCCGTCCCAGACCCGATGCCACCGCCGCAGATACCGATGCCGCCGGATCCGTTGCCGGAGCCGCTGCCGCCCGAACCTGTCCCGCCACAGCCGGAGCCTGCACCTAACCCGTTGCTGTC
>JACCRA010000405.1 GCA_013813825.1 Pyrinomonadaceae bacterium
GTCCCCTTCCGTCCAATAGAGATAAGCTGGCGGCGCTGTAGCGGCGGACGAATACTTAATGACCTCTTCGCTTGTCTCAAGCTCGACGGGCGCGGGCGCGGCGGCAGTGGCAACCGCCGCTGGATGGAAGGCGAGGCGCGTCAGGCGACGTTGGCGGACGGAGTTCCAGTCCGCCGCCACATAGTCCGGGAGCGGTGCGATCACTTCCTCGTCAAACTCCGCAATCTGGCGCAGCGCGCCATCGCTCACTTTCAGGAGTCGTGCGCGGCGCGTGTAGTGCGTCGTGCCGCCGGCGCTCTCGCGCAGCAAAATCTCACTCGTGCCGGGCCTCACGGTCTCATGCAGTTCCAGCCAGCCGTGGTACGGGTAATCTTCATACTTGAGCCACGCGCCGAGCGTCGCCAGTGAACGCCAGCCGCACGCTTCCTGTTTGAGAACGACGGCTGCCGGCCGCCCCCAGCGGACGAAAGTGAGCAACGCTTCTTGGTCCCCGGCCTCGTCGAGATTGACGTAACGTAGTTCACCGCGCTCGCTCCGTTCCGGATACGACTGATCCCGCTCGAAGTCGAAGTAAGTCGTCTCGACGCCGGGAGACAGGAGCAATCGGCGGAGCGCCACGCGCCTGACGGCGACCTCCGGGCTTTCGAGCGCGGCGAGGATTGCTTCGGGCGCGCGGAAGAATTCTTCGCCAGCGCACGGGGGCGACGTTGGTCCCCGGCTCGTCACAGTGGTAGCGGAGTTGAACCAACTCGCGAACAGGCTGGACACGAACACTAGCGACAACCCGGCGCAAAAGCCCGCGAGCAGCGCCGCCAACCGCGATTTCCAACGAAGCATCACGTACCTCCACGATTCGACGTTACTTCCGCTTACATCAGCCCTGACAAAATTGGTCATGAGAAAGAAAAGATCAGCCACACGAATCCACGCGAAACAGCACGAAACAAACCCAACACAAGACGTGCCCTTCTTCGTGTCGTTTCGTGTGGATTCGTGGATAGCTTTTCTCCTTCTGCCTTCGCCTTTTCAGTTTTGCTTTAGCGTGCGGCGACTAAGCGCCCGTCGATCTTGAGCGCGGGCGGCTGCTGGCGGCGCTCGTTCTGGCGCGCGAGTAAATTCAGCAGGCGCGCTTCGATGGTTCGCCGCGTCGTCGCGTCCGCCGTTAAGGCGAGCCGTGCGCGCTCGAAGCCGATGGCGCGTTCGACTTCTCCCAACTCTTCGGCGCACGCGGCGAGCAGGCCGAGCAATTCGGTGCGCGTCGCTTGCCGTCGCCTTTCGGCGCGTTGTTCGAGGGATTGTTGCGCGGGTCGGGCGGAGACGACGGAGACAGTCTCCGGCGAATCTCCTTGCCGGGCGTTTGTTGACTGTTCGTCGGCGGCGTCTGACGGCGTGGCTTCGTTTGTCTCACTGGTCCCCTCCCGGCTTGGCGGTGGCGGGTCGTCGGTGGAGGCGGGCGAGAGCGCGAGTTTGCCGGCCAGTTCCAACGCGGCGCGCGGCCGTCCGTGCGCCGCGTAGAGCCGCAACAGTTGCGCGCGCGGTTCGTCTTCAGCGAAGGCGAAAGGTTGCCAGACTTTCCCGTCCGTCGTGCCGCCGCCGTTGATGAGCGCGCGGCTCAGACTCTCAGCGACCATCGCCGCGTCATGCCCACGACGCCCTTCGAGCGCGGCGACGAGGAAAGCGAACTGCGCGGTCGCGGGCGCTGCCGGCTCACCCTGTCGCACTTCGGCGAGCGCGTCGTCAAGTCTCCCTCGCGCGTGATGCGCGAGCGCGACCAGAGCGCGTTGCATTTCCACGTCGGCCGGGCTGGCTTGCCGCACGCGCGCCGTGAGCGACGACCACAATTCCGGCCGCGCTCCTAAAATTTCCGGTGCGCTCCATACGGCCTGCCAGCGCGCGAACCGCGTCGCCCGGCGGTCGCCGATGATGACCGCGAGACTTGCGACAACCTCATCTTCACGCCCGCCCGCAAAGGCGAGCGCGCGCGCCAACTCGATGCGGTTCGCTTCGTCTTCCGGCTCGAAATCGAAAAGCTGTTGCCGGTATTCGACGGCGGTTTCCCATTGCGCGTGTGCGGTCGCCACTTCGGCCGCCACACGTAGAGCGACGCCAAG
>JACCRA010000410.1 GCA_013813825.1 Pyrinomonadaceae bacterium
GGTAATCACGGACTCAACATCAGCCGCTTCCACCTCGGTCGTCAAGAGTTGGGCGGCGAAGCGATGGCCGTCATCGAAACCGACGCGCCCGTGAGCGAAGAGACGCTTCAGGAACTGCGCGCTTCAGAGCAGATCATCTCGGCCAGACGCATCGAGTTATGAAATAACGTCGGTTCGATACAACTTGAGGTTCAGTGTTGCGCTACAGCCGCAGGGAAGCTGCTCGTCATCTTCGGGCCTGACAATGACAGAGGGATTCAACATTATTTGCTTTCCGGTGACGGCACGATTTTCCAAGAGATTGTCGCCTCATCGCCAGATTTCAACGACTCCACGCGAAACATAGCATATAAATCTCTGCCGTTATCTTTAGCGTGCAATAGGTACATATGCCCGACGATAGCTTTCACCAATGTATTTTCAGGCGTTGATTTAATCACTTTGCCATTGTGAAAAGAATCAGTCCTCATACCACCATGAGGTTCAGGACTGGCATACAGAAAAGGAATGTTGTAAACATCTGCCCAGTCTGACGCTCCCAAGTCTATGATCTGGCTACGAGAGCCATGAGCGATTGGCACATCGAACAAATCATTATCGTGGTCATACGAGAGACCTCCATACCGCAGATCGTAAACATTCCTCGTCGGCGGAGAATCAGAATCGCCTCTAACACCTAGCTTGAAATTGAAATTGGCTTTAGCAAAATCTTTATGCCTGATTTGGGACAACAGTGTGGTCAATTTAGGCTCAACCTCCCGATGGTTATATTGCTGAGCTTCAACTACAGACCAAGTGCCATTAGCGAAGGCTACGCACATCCCAGCTAGAAACAGCGTAACAAATTTGACTCTCATAATTTACCTCCGCTCAATTACGCCCAACTAACATTGAAATAGCACCGGATGCATGAGAACTGTTTTGTCTCTCCGATGCTGCCCGCGCCGTCTTCAACTATTCAATTACGAACTTAGTCTGCTGCGCGGCGCTTGTTTTGGCGATGCGGTCGATGACTGTGAGCTTCAACAGATAGCGGCCGGGGGGCAAGTCGTTTAAGGGAAGTTCGGCGGCGTAGGGGATGAATGTAAAATCTGTGAAGGCGGAAACGTCGATCTTTTTTAGCGGGAAGGTGACGACGGGCTGATCGTCGCGGAAGATTTGTATCTGCAACGCCAGATCGGGCGGCCCGCCGGCTCCGTTCGTCTTGGCATTGTAGCTTGAGAACAGCAGGCGGAGCCATGAGTCGCGCGAGAAACGACGGTCGGCAGTAATCAACACTGGCGCGCTCCCGTCGGCGGTTAAGTTCTGTCCCGCTTTCCTCTCCCCGATAAGGATACTGCTCAGAGCCAGCGCGCCTTTCTTCAAATCGGGGATCGTGATCCACTGCGTCGTGCTGCCGATTTGACCGCTCGCCGGATGGCGCGCGGCGACGCGCACTTGATGAAGGCCGGGCTTGATCGCCATCTGCTGCGTTGAGATGACGCGCCGCGTTGCGCCGTCGCCGTCTGCCCCTGCCGGTTCAGGGGTGATCGGCAAGAGGTTCTGAAAAGGAGCAACGAGTTTGCCTCCCTCATCATATACCGCGCCGATCAGTTCGACGCGCTCAACAGTGCGTTCGCCAGCGGCGACGGGCGCAAGGGGCGGGACGTTGACTTGCACCGTACAGGCTAATTGCATCTCTGTTCCGGCGGTATTCAGATAGTTAAGCGTTAAGGAGATCGGGAGCGCGTTCTTCGGGTAAGTCGCAAGTAGGGCTTCAAAGAGCGCCTTCGCTTCTGGCGCGGACCTACCCGCCGGCACCGATTTACTCGCCCCGTCGGTCTGTTTCTTACCGCTCTTAGTTTCCGTCACCGACGGCGGCGGCGCGTCGAAGAAGCCGCGCCTCACTTGTACTTTCAACTCAGGATGCCCGGCGATACTCACTTCGATCCGACGAAATTTCGCTTTCTTTCGTTCCTCGCCTTGCGCCGCCCCGGGCTGCCACGCCAGCAGGTAATAAACCGACGAATCTTTCACCGCTTTGGTCAGCGCCCTCTCCAGATTGTTGGTGTTGACGAGGGCGCGCCCACCCGTATCCGCCGCCAACGTGAAGAGCGGCGCTTGCTGCGCCGACACTTCGCCGATGTCGTTAATCGCCAGCCGTCCGCTCGGGTCGAAGGGAACGTCAACGCTCACGTCCGGCTGCCCGGTGACGAGTCCCTGTGTGTCCATCGTGTAGATGACGACGCCTGCGCGTGCCGCCGCGTCGGTGATCCGCCGCAGCCGGTCGAAGGTGTCGCCGATATTCCGGTCGATGAAAAAGCCGTCGGAAAGGAAGAAAATGATTTTGCGCCCGGGCAGTAGTGAGGTGGAGCGGACGAGACTTTCGAGCGCGCCGAGCGTCCCGCTGCTAAAGTTCGCCGACTGTTGCAGAATGTTGCGGGCGCGGCTTCGCACTATATTCTCCGCAGTGTCACGACGCATGAGCGGGTTGTCGCGCAAAATGTATTCGGTGAAGACGGCCAACACGTCTCGATTATTCCCTTCGACGGCCAAGGCTTGATACTCGGACATATGCGGCCGTTCGAAATCCAGCCCACGACTTGAAGAAGCGGAATTGAGTTTGGCGACGGCGGCGCGCAGCACCGCCTTCTCATCCGTCAACTGTTGCAAAAATCCGAGCCGCCCGCTGGCCGACGAGACGGCGGCCTCGTCGTTCTGCGTCATCTCTATATTGATGAAATTCAAGAGCGTCTCGCGCGTACGCTTCGAACTGGCGGGCGCGAGGTGCAAGTCGTCAACGAAGAAAAAAATCGAACGCCCGCGATCCAGTGGTTTGATTGTGGCTCCGGCTTGATCTTTCGGCGGACGCGCGCCACCGCGGGCCGCCGCGAGTTGTCGTTCCTCGTCAACGCTGCCGGTGGTAACGCGCTCGAAGAAAAGAATCTGTTGCGGCTGGCCGTCAACGCGCAAGAGGAACTGTTCGGGTTTTAGTCCGCTGACGAAGCGCCCTTGATTGTCGAAAACCATTACATCCGTCTGGATCAGTTCCGTCTCGACGCGCACGATGTCGTCCGACGATGCAGGAGGGGGCGTCGCTGTTTGCTGCGCCGGCACACTAGTTCCAGCAAGCAGTGCGGCACACAGCAAGCTCGAAGAGAGAAGTCTGCCGAAGAGTCGGATGGTAAAATACATAAGGCGTCGCTCACCGGATAAAAGGGAAGGAACTGCGGCGCGAACTGGCAAACACGATCACGCAGCCATAACGGTAATCCTTAGTCTCAAAACTTTCAAGACGAGTTGCCCGTAAGAGCAGTGCCTTTCCCTTTCACCTTAAACTTCGGAGTTAGCCAACATTGAGTGATCATCCGGTCAGCTTGTCGGTCGAGCGGGTTTCAAAAAAGTTTGATGAGTTTGTCGCTGTCGATGATTTGAGCTTGACGGCGCGACGCGGGCGTATCTTCGGTTTGATCGGGCCGAACGGCGCGGGCAAGACGACGACGATCCGGATGATCGTCGGCATCACCGCGCCGGATTCCGGCCGCATTGAAATGTTCGGCCGCCCGTTTACGCCGGAACTGCGCGAGCGCATCGGCTACCTGCCGGAAGAGCGCGGCTTGTACAAGCGGATGAAAGTCGGCGAGCAGTTGCGCTTCTTCGGCGTGCTGAAGGGGATGGAGCCGCGCGCGGCCGACCGCAGCGCCGATTGTTGGCTCGAACGCTTAAAACTCGCGGAGTGGAAGCAGCACAAGACTGACGAGTTGTCGAAGGGAATGCAACAAAAGATTCAGTTCGTCGCTACCGTCTTGCATGATCCTGAACTGCTGATTCTCGACGAAGTTTTCTCCGGCCTCGACCCAGTCAACGCCGAATTGCTGATCGGAGTTTTGCTGGAACTGCGGGCGCGGGGCAAAACGATCATCTTCTCGACGCACATGATGGAGCAGGCCGAGAAACTGTGCGACGACATTTGCCTGATCAATCGTGCGCGCAAAGTTTTAGACGGCAGCTTGCGCGAAGTGAAAAGCAGTTTTGGGCGGAACAGCGTCGCTTTGCGTGCCGATGTCGCCGACGAGAAATTGAAAAACTCTCCGCATGTGGCCGGCGTCAAGTCGTATGGCGATTACGACGAGGTACTGTTGAAAGAAGGCGCGGACGCCCAAGTTTTCCTGCACGAACTGATCGCGGCGGGCGTGCGCGTCGAGAGGTTTGAGCAGACCGAATTGAGCCTCCACGATATTTTCGTGCGGAAAGTGGGAGAAGCGGCATGAATAAATTCCTCGCCGTCGTCAGACGCGAGTACGTGCAGAACGTCCGCAGCAAGACTTTCATCATCTCGACGATTCTTGGTCCCTTGTTGATGATCGGTTTCACGATCTTGCCCGGCCTGATGTTCGGCCTTAAGACCGGCGAGGCCACGCGCATCGCTGTTGTCGATCAGACCAACCGGCTTTACGAGCGCGTGCGCGAATCCGTGATGCAGGCCGGAGATGAAGAGAACTTGCCGGCGCAACTCAGAAACTCGCGGCCGGCGCGGGAAGCGCGCGAGGCGTTTCAAGTGCAGTATCAGCTAGAGGCCGCGCCGCTCGCCGGGCGCACGCTCGAAGAGACTAAACGCGAGTTGGCCGCGCGCGTCGCACAAAAACAGTTGGACGCTTATCTCGTCCTGCCTTCCGGCATTCTGGAGGGCGAGCGGCCGGAGTTCCACGGTCGTAACCTCGGCGATCTGATCACCATCGCCCAACTTGAATCCCGCCTCAACCGCGCGTTGCGCCTGCAACGAATGCAGGACGCGAACATCAACGACGCGCAACGAAGCGCGATCTCGCAAGAGGTCGAGATGATGCGCTGCAAAGCCGGGACGCGCTGCGAGGACGAGAAGTCGAGCGAGAGCAACGTCTTTCTCGCTATCGGTGTCGCGTCGTTCATCGTGATCGCGATTCTGATGTACGGGCAGGTGATTCTCTCGGCGGTGGTGGAAGAGAAGACGACGCGGCTGGCCGAAGTCCTTTTCTCCTCGGTGCGCCCGTTCACGCTGATGGCCGGAAAACTGATCGGCGTCTCGCTGGTGGCTCTGACACAGTATGGCATCTGGGCGCTCATCTTTCTGGCGCTCGGACTCTACGGGGCGGCGGCCATCGCGGCGAGCGGCTTCAACTTCTCGCTGCCTTCCGTCGCGCCCTCTCTGATCATCTACTCAATGCTCTACTTCGTGATCGGCTTTCTGCTCTACGCGACGATCTTCGCGCTGATCGGCGCGATGGTCACGACCGAGAAGGAAGCCGGACAAATAACCGTGCCCTTGAGTATGCTGCTCGCCATCGCCATCTATCTCGCGTTCCCGGTGATCCGCAGCCCCAATTCGACCTATGCTTTTTGGGTTTCGATGATCCCCTTCTTTTCGCCGGTGACGATGCTCGTCCGGATCATCACGGAGACGCCGCCTTTCTGGCAGATCGCGCTCTCACTTTTGATCGGCGTCGCCACGATTGTCTTCACCATCTGGCTCACCGCCCGCGTCTATCGCGTCGGCATGTTGATGTACGGCAAACGCGCCAGCATTCCCGAAGTGTTGCGCTGGGTCAGACAGTCGTGAACAGTTTTCAGTAAATGCCATGACTGTTATCCTCAACAACAATCCAGACGGGAAGGCTTCAGAGATTTTGTTTAACTGAAAACTGAAAACTGTTTCATGGGAATCGAAATAGAGAAAAAGTATCGGCTGACGGCGGGGCAGGCGGAAGATTTGCGCGCGCGGGTGCGTGCGGTGGGAAGGGAAGTGCGCGGCGTGGAGTTTGAGGAGAACACGTTGTATGCCGGTGCGGGTCTTGCTCCTCTCCGGCGCGTGTTGCGTCTGCGGCGTGTGGAGGGCCGCGTAATCCTGACTTACAAAGAGCGAGAAACTTCGTCCGCGGCGATCAAGCGGCAACGCGAAGACGAGACGGAGGTGGCGGACGGCGACGCCCTCGCCTCAATCCTCGAAGCCCTCGGCTACCAACCCGCGCTCGTTTACGAGAAGCGGCGCGCGACGTGGCAGGTTGGCGAGGCGGAGGTCGTCATCGACGAGTTGCCGTTTGGGCTATTCGTGGAGATCGAAGGCGAAGAGGCGGCGATTGTCGATGCGGAGAGATTGCTTAATCTTGTTGCGGCCGAAGTCGTGCATGAGTCCTACCCAGAATTGACACAGCAACTCGGCGTGAAAAAAGGTGAGACGCACGAGGCGCGGTTCAACTTCGGAAACCAAGCCGGAGCAATGGAGGGATGAAGTTAACAAAAATTTAAGGAGCGGGTTCAGTATCATAAAAAGACGTGCTGCATTTACTTCATACACTCTTCATCTAACGGCATCGCTACAAACTGCTTTTTGCAGTCAAATTCCGTTCGTCTTGTTTATCAGGCATGGCACGTTGGTTGCGCTTCCAACCTAACGAATCCGATATAACTTAAGCCACCTGAAGGAGTAAACTGTGCGAAAAACTTTATTGACCGGCGCTGCCGCATTGTCTTTGTCAGTGTTAGCCGTGGGTTGTGCGACCGAGACGGGAACTAACACCAACACTAATGTTTCAACTGTTTCAAACGCCAACACCACCAATACGACACCGGCTACCAACACGAACTCGATGAGCACGACGACGGCATCCGCCCCGCGCCCCGCGCCGGATAATTCGGAGATCGTCGCAACCGAGTCGAATGGAACGAAGGTTGAGACGCGCACCTTCCGTAATAACCGGCGTCTCTCGCGAGTAGTCGTCACCACAACTCCTGACGGCCGGCGCACCGCAAGGGTTTACACCACTGATAATCAAGTGCGCGACGTGCCCGAAGGTAAAGTCGAATCGGCTCTCGACGCGACCGGCGATGCGCTCGTCACTTCCGCCGGCTTCGTCGCCGATAAGGCGGAGGACGTCGGCGGGGCAGCCAAAGACGTTGGCGGCGATGTGGTGGATGGAACTGTCAAAGGTGCGAAGAAGGTCGGCGACGCGACCGCCGATGGGGCCAGAAAGGTCGGTGGAGCAACAGTCGATGGCGCGAAGAAAGTCGGCGAAGTGACAGTCGATGGCGCAAAGACGGCTGGTGAGAAGACCGGCGATGCCGCGAAGAAAGTCGGCAGCGGAGCCAAGAAAGTTGGCGGCAAGATCAAGGACGCCGTCACGCCTTAAGCACTCAACACTCTGATTCGGAAAAAAACGCGGGCAGCCGTTTCAATAACGGCTGCCCGTATTCTTTGTTCAAACTCGCACTTTGGGGTGGCGTTCAAGCAGACTCAAGAACAGCAACCTCGAACGCTGCTCCGGTGTTATAATCGCCGCCATGAAAGGCTGCGCCGCTTGTCAGTTATGATCTTGCTTTCCTAATAAGGAGACGGCAGTGAATGAAACCGGACGTTACACGATTATCTGCCCGTGCTGCGAAACCACGCTCGTCATCGACGCGCGGACCGGCGCGATGATTTCACACGAAGAGAAGGCCAAGCCCATCGCCTCGTTCGAGGAGATGACGAAAGGCATGGAGAAACAAAAGCAGACGCGGGATCAAATTTTCACTCAAGAACTCGGCTCGCTCAAAGACCGCGAGCGGCTGCTCGAAGAGAAATTCCGCGAGGCCATGAAACGCGCCGATCTGGAAAAAGACAAACCTTATCGCAATCCGCTTGATTTGGATTAAGCTGCACAGGCGCAACTCCGCGTCGCGGTTTTCGATTTACAGACGCTCGGAATGTCCAAGCTAATCTTTGTCCATCTCCTCAAAGCGGTCGTGCTAGTCGTCCATGCCTTTGCCAATCCGCCGCTCGCAATCAAGGCCAGTTGAACAGACATTATCGGCACGTCAATGCTGGCAAGGCTCAATATCAAAAAACTTGGTAGTGGGCTAGTTTGAAATTGTGAGGCCGGTAAAAGCTGGCGGTCATTTTCAAACTAGCTCACTACCGATAGGTGGCTTGACACGCTTCGAGCGGGTGACGTCCAGTGGTGAAAAGTTTGGGTCGGCAACGACGACCTCCTGGCCTAACGCTTCGAGGTGCCGGGCGACCCCTTCACTCTCGGTTGAGGCTTCGACAAGGAAGCGCGCCGGCGCCCACCCACCGAGCAGTTGCGTGAAAGAGTCACACCCGGTCTTGAGGCGTTGCTCCACAACTTCACCATCCTCGGTCAGAATACAAATCTGACTTGAAGTCTTGCCTAAATCTATCCCAATATGCTGCATGGCAGGCCTCCACTTTCTTGCGGTACGATGACCGCGTTTAGGTTGTGGGGCGATTATGCCACCACATCACGTGGCGGCCAGCCGCTTCATCTCATCTCTAGTAAGCCGCTCAGGCAACACTGTAACGACAGATAGCGGACAATTAAATGGGTCGACGCTGATGTAGATTGCCCGCAGGCGGGCGGTTAGCTGCTGCATTTTGCCTCGCCCCTGCTAGAAAAGGCGCTGCGGACTGCAGTTTATTGGAAAAAGGGCGGGGACTGCGTGGAACGGCGCTTGCCGCTCAACAGTCGCAGGTAACTCTGTCACACTACTCGAGCGTGGCGCTCCCAACGGTAGGTAATTTAATAAAGCGGCGGGTAAGCGTTTGTTTATCGGTTGCTAAGCTGACGCTGAAGGTGTCGGCATTATCGATAGTTTTTAAGTCAGCCGCGCATTCAGCCATTCGTCAGTTATCCCCAAGTGTATTTGAAATCGTTCAGCCCCATAACCGCGCTGCCAGTGTCAATACGCAGGCGGAATCAGTTCGGCTTTCGTTAAGCCGGACCGCTTAGTTCAGGAAGGGAACAAGGCTAAACCCCCTTTGCCTTACTGTGTGGCGTTAGGGACGCTTACCGTCATACCTCTTCGCTTAAAGCGTCATTCAGAAGGAGCACTCCATTGCAAAACTCAAGACATTACTCGACCGTTAAGAAACTCGCGCTGCTGACGCTCATCGTGAGCCTCTGCTGCGGTGGCCTTCGTCTCGAAAGCGCGCGGGCGCAAACACCCGCCGTTGCGCCGCTTTCGGACACCCCTGACTCTGGGCAGAATGCCGAGGGCAAAGTGGCGCCCGACTTGATCGGGCTGGCGCGAAGCAACTCACAGAGTCGCAGCACAGGTAGTGACACTGCCGGAAATCGGCGCGTGCGCGTCATCGTCCAATCGGACGCAGATACCAGCAGCGATGGCGTGCTCGACACAATACTTTCGGCCTCCGGGGGGCGCGTGACGCGCCGCTTCTCGCGCCTGAACGCCCGCGTGGTCGAACTGCCGATTGATGTCATCGAGTCGTTGGCGGAGCGCCGCGAAGTGCGCTACATCTCGCCCGACCGCCCGACCATTCCCACCGGCCACGTCTCGTTGACGACCGGGACCGACGACGCCCGCGTCGCGCATGCGCCGGCTACCACCGTCGGCCGCCTCGATGGCACCGGCATCGGCATCGCCGTCGTTGATTCCGGGATCGACACCAGACACGTCGCCTTTCTTGGTCGCGGCCACAACCAGCGCGTCGTCCACAGCCGCGATTTCACCGGCGAGGGACGCACTGACGATCCTTACGGCCACGGCACGCACGTCGCCGCGCTCGCCGCCGGCAACGGTCGCATCTCCAACGCCGAATATATCGGCGTTGCGTCGAACGCCAGCCTAATCAATTTGCGCGTGCTCGGCGCTCAAGGGCAGGGCACGACTTCGGGCCTGCTGGCCGCGCTTGACTGGTTGTTGGCGAATCACGCGCAGTACAACATCCGCGTGGTCAACCTGAGTTTGGGAGCGCCCGCCATTGACACCTACCGGCAAGACCCGGTGTGTCTGGCGGTGCGGCGACTGGCGGACGCCGGCATCATGGTCGTCGCGGCGGCGGGCAATAACGGAAGGAACAGCGAGGGGCAGAAAATTTACGGAGCGATCCACTCGCCGGGCAATGAGCCTTCGGCGCTGACGGTCGGGGCGTCAAATACCTTCGGCACCGCCACGCGCGCCGACGACGTAGTGACCACTTATAGCTCGCGCGGCCCGACGCGCAGTTCGTGGGTGGATTCATCCGGCACCCGCCGTTACGACAGTTTGATCAAGCCGGACATTGTTGCTCCCGGCAACCGATTGATCTCCGCCCAAGCACTGGACAACCACCTCGTGACGCAAAACCCGGCGCTCGACGCCGGTATCAGCCAAGCGCCCACACGGCGGATGATGTACTTGAGCGGTTCGTCGATGGCGACGCCGGTGGCGGCCGGCGCGGCGGCGCTGTTGTTGCAAGCCCGCCCGCAACTGACGCCGAACCTCATCAAAGCGTGTCTGATGTACACCGCGCAGCCACTCGCCAACTTCAATCTGTTCGAGCAGGGCGCCGGCCAGCTTAACGTCGAAGGGGCGATGCGTTTGGCGACGGCCGTGCGCTCTGACCTCGCGCCCGCCACGCCGGTCGGCTCGCCGCTCTTAAACACCGGCGCTTCGCTCACGCCCCACACCACCATCGCCGGGGGCGGCTTCGACTGGTCCGGCGGCTTGATCGTCGGGCGCACTTACGCGACCGGCGAGTCGCTCATCAACATGTACCAAAAGATTTACGGTACCGGGATCATCTTCGGCGACGGGATCATCTTCGGCGACTCCGTCGAGGAAGCGCGGGAGGCCGCCAACGATGGCGACAAGGCGGACTCGATGCCGCTGGTCATCGACGCCGGCGTTGATTATTTAGACTACTAATCGCGCCGTCGAGTCGATAGCTGCGCCCTGCCCGACACAGGGCGCAGCCTCTGAAGAGGAATAGCCGCATGCCCCACCTGAATAGAATTAACAGCATCGTCAACCTCGTTACGATCGCTCCGCCCGCCAATTCATTGGCGGTCGAGCGGCTAACCGAAGCGCATGAAGATGAAGTGCTGAAGTTCTTAGTAGATCGCAGCATCGATCAAATCTTCATGACAGGTTTGATCTCCGACAACGGTCTGGAGAGTCCTTTCAACCGCGGGGCATTTTACTCCTGCCGCGACGACCGGGGGCGCCTCGCCGGCGTCGCCCTCATCGGCCACGCCACGCTCGTCGCCACCGAATCGGACGAGGCGTTAGCGGCCTTCTCCGCATTGGCGGCGCGACATCCCGATGCCCACGTCATTGTCGGCGAAGAGGCAAAGATCAATCGGTTCTGGCAGTTTTATCAACATGACGGGCAGTCGCCGAACCGCCTCTGCCGGGAGTTGCTGGTGGAACTGCGTTGGCCGGCGGAAGCGCGGGAAGCGGTGCCCGAATTGCGACGCGCGACGCTCGACGATCTCGCCCCGGTAATGGCGGTCAACGCTTGGATGGCGCTGCAAGAAAGCGGCGTCAATCCTCTGAGCTACGATCCGGACGGCTTCCGCCTGCGCCTCGCGCGCCGTATCGCGCAGGGGCGTGTGTGGGTCTGGATCGAACAGGGACGCCTGCTCTTCAAAGCCGACGTGATGACCGACACCTCGTGCGCCGCGTACCTTGAAGGCATTCACGTCCACCCGTCCGAGCGCCGCCGCCGGATCGGCCTGCGTTGCATGGCGCAACTCGGCCAGCACCTGCTGTCCGGCACCAAGCGCCTCTGCCTACTCGTCAACGAGCAGAACCAAAATGCCCAGTCCTTCTACTTCCGTGCCGGCTATAAACTGACCGGCTGCTACGACACCTTCTTTCTGAAAAGCCGTAAATCGTGAGCCGTAAATCGTCAGGTGTCAATCGGGGAGGGACGAGGACGAAGTTTTCTATTCCCGTTTGACGCCTGACGATTTATTATCAGTGTGATGGACAGACAACGTCTGGCACGACCGTTTATGTGGCTGATCGTCGCGGTGGGCGCGGCGGCGTGCCTGTTCTCGGCACTGCGGCTGCCGGTAGCGCGGCTCGATCTGTTTTTTCTCCTGCTATTGACAGTGACGGTGGGCGTCACGTCGCGCATCTCCGTGCGCCTGCCGGGCATCAACGGGCGGATTACGATCTCCGAAACGCTGATTTTCCTGACGATGCTGCTTTACGGCGGCGAGGCCGCGATCCTGCTCTCGACGGCGGAAAGCTTCTGTACGTCGCTGCTCGTTAGCCGCAAGCCGATCACGCTTTCCTACAACGCCGCCTCCACCGGCTTCTCAACTTTTCTCACTGTTCACGTCGTCAGCTTCCTTTTTGGTCCGATTGTGGAACTGCCTCGCGGCTCGTTCTCCGGCAGTTACATGCTGGCAATTTGCGTGATAGCAGGCGTGCAGTATTTCAGCAACTCAATGCTGGCGGCCGTCGCGCAGGCGTGGAAGACGAATCAGCGCGTCCGCGATGTCTGGCTGCAATTCTGCGTCTATACTTCGATCACCTATTTTGCTGGCGCATCGGCCGCCGCCGTCACGGCGAAGTTGATCGGCGGCTTCGGATATTACGCTGTCATCGCTGTCGCGCCAATCATCGCGATCATTTACCTGACTTACCGGACGTACCTGAAGAACATCGAGGCGACAGCGGCGGCGACGCGCGCCGAGGCGGCGCAGGCGCAAGCCGAGCAGGCGCAGCGCCACGTCGAAGAGTTGAATCAATACATCGTCGAGCGCGCGCGCATTAGCGAGCAGTACACGCAGATCGAAAAGATGTCGGCGCTCGGCGAACTGGCTTCGGGTGTCGCTCACGACTTCAACAATACGCTGGCCGGCATCCTCGGCCGCGCCCAACTGTTGCAGGGGACCAAAGACCCGGAGAAGATCAAGCGCGGATTAGAACTGATCATTAAGACAGCCAAAGACGGCGCGAAGACGATCAAGCGGATTCAAGACTTCGCTCGCCAGCGCCGCGATCACGATTTTCACCACGTCTCAGTGGATCAGTTGTTGCTCGACGTCAGCGAAATCACGCGTCCGCGCTGGAAAAACCGCGCCGAGGCGTCGAACGTGCACATTAATCTCGAAC
>JACCRA010000417.1 GCA_013813825.1 Pyrinomonadaceae bacterium
CGCCAACCCGGTCGAATTAGCCGCGCTGATTACGGCCTTCGCCGCCACACTGTTCGTCATCATTTTCAGCTTCCGCACGGAACATCTGCGTTCGATGTTGCCGTCGGCTGAGAGATTGGACAGCTTGATGTACAAGACGGCCGGTGTGGCCTTTGCCGGACTCGCGATGCTGCTGATCACCGGCGCTATCTGGGCTAATGAATCATGGGGACGCTACTGGGGATGGGATTCGAAAGAGACGGGTGCCTTCGTCGCTTGGCTGACTTACGGAGGCTTTCTCCACGCGCGCATCGCCCGCGGCATGTCCGGCCGGCGCTCGGCCTACTTCGCTGTCGTGGCGTTCCTGCTCGTGATCTTCACGTACCTCGGCGTCAGCTATCTGCTGCCCGGACTACACTCGTATGCATAGAGCAGTAACGAGTGACAAGATAAAAATCTGGCTCGTTACTTGTCACTCGTCACTCGTCACTGTCTTTCAATGAACAAAGAGAACACGCTTTTTTCCCTCGTCGGCTTGGGGTTCGGATTGTTTTTGGGTTTCGCGTTCGTTGTTTGGGCTAACGAACGGACAACGGCTTCGCGCGGAACGATGGCGGCGGAAACTGCCGCGTCTGGCGGGGATGCCCAAAACGGCGAGTCGTCAATCACGGTCGCCGAGCGCGAACAGCTTGAATCGGAAATGGAACAAGCAGCAAAGCGCGCTCGCGAAAATCCGAACGACATCAACGCGCAGATGCAGGCCGGCAGTGTCCACTATGCGACGCAGCAATACCCGGACGCATTGGAGTTTTTCCTCCGCGCTAATCAGTTGCAGCCGGACAACATTGAAGCCGTTGTAGCGTTGGGAAACGTCAACTACGACGCGGGTAAATATGAGGCGGCGGAGAAGTGGTACACGGCGGCGCTCTTAAAAAAACCGGACGACGTGAACGTGCGGACTGACCTCGGCCTCACTTACTTGCTCCGCGCGCCGGCCGATCCGGCGCGGGCGATCACGGAATTTCGCCGTTCCCTTGAGCGCGATCCGACCCACGTCCCGACGCTGCAAAATCTAGTGGTGGCGCTGACACGCAAAGGCGAAAAGCAGGAGGCAAGGGCCACGCTCACGAAACTGGAACAGCTTGCGCCTGACAACCCCACTCTACCGAGACTGCGCGCGGAGCTCGATGCCAAGTCGCCGGCAAGCGCGGCGTCAGCATCCGGCACGGAGTAAGAGCCAGATGCTTGCTTCTCCCTCTGGCCGTCATTGGCGGCGGGGCGGCGAAAGATTATCGTTGTCGCTTGTTCCAAGTTGTGCTACAACGAAGTCCTTCAGTTTTATTTCTCAAGCTGTTGAAGCAATTCTTACAAGCGGCGCTTTCCTTTTGTAACTGTTTCCAGTGAGTTCCGCTGGGACTTGTTTTGGGCAAGACCGACTGTTCGCGGAAGGACTCTCAGGTGCGGTATCCCGGTCCATTCACACATCGAAATCTGAATTCTCGTCACGTTGCTTTGGCGCTCTTCGTCGCTTTGGCTGCGGCGCTGTTCCTTTTCAACCGCACGCCTTCCACTGCCGGCGGCTTGAACGAATTTACTGCTGAAGCCGCGTCAGCTACTGAACCACAGCAGCGAAGGCGAGGCCAGCGCCGTCGCCGTCCCGCTACTACCGGGCGACGGCCGGCGCGCGATCTATCAAAGTTTTCGCACGCCACGCCCGGACACTTCGAGAACTGCGCCTCGTGCCATAAGATCGACGCGCTGGCGCAAAAGGAGACGCCAAAGAATTTTCTCAGTCGTTCGGACATTACAGATTACCCTGACCACGATTCGTGCCTTAGTTGCCACGCGCAAAGGTATCAGCCGCTCTTCTTCAGAGGCGCGCGACCTGTTGTCTGCACCATCTGCCATAAAGGCGCGATCACGCCGCGTAACGAACTGCGTTTCGATTTCCCGAAGGTCAGCATCCCGTCACAGTTCACCGACGTTTTCCCGCACGAGGCGCACTTCAAAGGCACTTCTCTGCCGCGTTTCAAGCGGATGCTGGGCGACAAGGCGAAACCTCAGGATAGCTGCGCTTTTTGCCACAAGCCGATGAACGGCGAGTTCAAAATGGCGACCACCGCCGCCGTTGCCTCCCCGGCCGCAACAGCCACCGCCGCAACGGCAAAGCCGGAAGAAGGTTTCGTCTCGAAGCAAGGAGCGTTCATGACGACTCCGACGAGCCATGCCTCGTGCTTCGAGTGTCATTGGAGAGAGGGCGAAGACGGGCGCGACTTCAAACCATATGCCAACTCATGCGCCGAGTGTCACGCCAGTTTGGTGCGCCCCCCGACTGCGATGCCGCCGAAGCCGGCGGCGACCCCAGCGCCCAAGCCCGGCGTCGCTCCGGCGCATCACGCCGTGGCGTCATCCTTCCTACTTCCTGTACTTTTTGACGATCAGCCGAACCCTCTCGTCGCCAGACACGCGGCCGAAAGGTTCATCCACGAAATCGACTCGCACAAATGCCGGGATAAGTTTGAAGAGAAAGACAAGCTTGAGAAGGAAGGGAAGTGTAAGGATCGCGTCGCGATCACTTGTCTGAGTTGCCACACGACGGTCAGGAAATCAAAAACGCTCGAAGACTTGGCGATGAATAAGCAGAATTGGGTGCAGTTGCCGTCCTGCTCGTCGTCCTCCTGCCACACGGCGCTGGCCGGCTCGGGAGCCTTAAAGCTGTCCCTTTTCCGCGAATTGCAACAACGTAAGAGAGAACCCGCTTTCGACTGTGCCTATTGCCATCTGCCGCCTTTGAGCATTGGCCCCGAAGTGCCGCGCAGCCACTTTCAGACCGTCTATG
>JACCRA010000465.1 GCA_013813825.1 Pyrinomonadaceae bacterium
GGGATGCCGGCGGCGGTCAGGATCGCGTCAAGCTGTTGGTTGCCTGCGGCGAAGCCGTAGCGGTCGGCGTCGCCCACGTCGAAGTAGATTTTCAGACTTTTAATGCGGGCGGCATTGGCGCGGGCGAGAGCGAGCGGATTGTTGGCTTGAAAATAAGCGGCGTCGGGCGGATCGCCGAAGAGTTTTACAGCCAGAGCGTAGCGGTAACTAGCGGCGCGCCCGCCGTCGGTGGCGGGTGGCGCGGCGGGCAGTGTGTCGAAGAGCGCGGCGCTGTGCGCGGCGACGCCGGCGAACAGTTCGGGATGTTTGAAGGCGATGAGCAGCGCGCCGAAGCCGCCCATCGAGATACCCTCGATGAGACGACTGGCGGGCTTGGCCGTCGTGCGGTACTTGCCGTCAATGAAAGGGATAAAATCTTTAACGACGGCGTCTTCGTAGCGCGTGCCATCCTTGCCGTTAAGATAGAAGCTGTTCGCGCCGTAAGGCACGGCGATAATAAAGTCGCCGATGCGATTGGCCGCGCGCAGAGCTTCGAGCTTGCCTTCCATGCAGTGCTCTTCCCACGAACGCTCATCGTTGTTCAGGCCGTGCAAAAAGATGACGACGGGGTAGCGTTGCGAAGTCTTTTGATCATAGCCGGGCGGGAGCGAGACGGCGTAGCGAACAGGCCGGCCCAAACTCGCGGAAGAAAACTCGGCATACTCGATGCGACCGGCGGCGGAGTTTTTAATCGGAGCGGTCGTCGGGGCGGGTGTGATGGCACTGGTCCCCTGCTGTTGCGCTCGCGTCATCGATAAAGGCAGCGACAGCGCCGCGATCAACAACGCCGAGGCCACCACTACTACACTCGCCCGTCGCCAAAGCCTCATCCCGCCGACAGCGCGGTGGTCGCAGGGCGGGAGCGGCGCGAAATAATTTGAAATCTGAGATTTCAAATTTGAGATCAAGTTCCTTCCTTTCGTGGCCGTGACCGCGGTTGTGCGCTGCGCAATTTCTCCACTGCTTCCGGCGTCTGTGATAAAGAGCTACGGCTTGACCGAGGGCTTCGACGGAAAGTGGTTCAGTCCTAGACGCGCGGCGGTGCGGTCGCTCAAGTCGATCATCGCGGCACCGTTGATCGCGGCGGCAATGCAGATCGTTTCGCTGATCTCTTCCTTCGTCGCGCCGAGCGCCAGCGCCTTCTTCATGTGGCCGTCGATGCAACCGTCGCACTTCGCCACCAGCGACGCGGCCAGAGAGATCAATTCCTGCACCTTCGGATCGAGGACGCGCGTCTCCGGGTTGTAGTACAACTCTTTGTAGTACGCGCCGTAAACTTTCTTCATGCGCGGTTCGAGCATCGAGTAGGAATTCGTCGGCTCGTTGGCGGTCGTCGGGATCAGATCGCCGTTCGACTCGGCGACGGCGACGCTTGAAGTGCCGGTCGTGTGGACGTGCCTGCTCAATTCCGGCGAGTCTTTCTCTTCCATAAGCATCTCCTGTCAGAGCTAAGTCTGAAGTCTAAAGCCAAAAAGCAAGGACGGTCTGAGACTCCCGACTTCAAGACTTCAGACTCCCGACTCTTTCATTAATCGAGCGTCAACTTCTCCGTCAGCGTGCGGTCACCGTAGTGGAAGTTGATCATGACATCCTTCTTGTTCTGCGTCATGGTGATTTCCAAGTGATCGATCATCTGCCCGCCTTTGGCGAAAGCCACCGGCTTTTGGCTGACGGCTGTTGCGTTGGCCGGCGTCTCGGCGAAGACATTGCCGGCTTTGAGGAACGAGCCGCCTTTTTCGGCGGGCTGAAACGAGGCGATGGTCAACGTCATGCTGTCGTTCTTCGCCGCGCCCTTCGGCGTGATGTAAATGACGTAATCGCCGGCGGATAGTTTCTGTCCGTTGTGTGTGGCTGGGTGGGCGAGCGTCAGATGTGCTATCGGCCATGTGCGCGAACTGTAATAGCCGTTGTTGCCGGTATCGACGCCGGTTTCAATGTAACCGAAAGTCGATGCGCCCCACGGCAGATTGAGGTAGCGCAGCGAGGCGGCGTTTTTCACCTGGCCGTGATCGACCGATGCCTGTTGAATCGTCGTCTGCCGGCGTTTGTCCATGCCTTGCTGCTGAGCCATGCCGCTCAGGCCGATGGCGGAGAGCATCGCCAGTATCAGCGTCGTCGCGGTCACGGTGCGGACGAGTGTGCGAGTTCTGTTTTTCATATTCTTGTAAACCTTTCTCTTCGGTGATTGATCAGTGCTGTTGCTGCTGTTCCGGTTAGAGTTTGATACGCGCCAAGTGGGATGTCTGTTTCAAGGCGCGGGGTGGAGACTTTTTGCAGAAAATTGTCCACCGCATCGAGGTAGGCGGTTCTCGCTTGCGCGCCAATCGCTGAATCTTGATCGCCCAAATCGAACGCCCGCCCGTGTCGCGCGCCATCGACGATGAGCTTGGCTTTGAGCGGATGCCGCGCCGCCGCCAAAAGCGGTTCGAGCACCGTCTGGTTCGGCATTCGCTGATCGGCCGTGCCGCCGATAAAAAGGATCGGCGGCTCGATTTGCTGAACGGCGCGGAGCACGTCGAAATCGACGGGCGCGAAATTCAGACGCCAAGCCGTGAACTTTATCAACAGCGTCGCGAAAGGGAAAGCGGGCAGCGGCGAGAGCGAGACGTGGTGGCGCGCCGTGTCCTCGAACGAGAGAAAACTGGACTCGGCAACGACGGCGAGCAATTGCTCGTCGGGCATTTCGGCCGCCGCGAGCAACGTCGCCGCCGCGCCCATCGAGACTCCCATCAGCACGATTTGGTCTTGCGGCACGCGTCCACGCACGAACTGCGCCGCCGCCTCGACATCGTGCCGCTCATTGAAGCCGATGCTGGAAAATTCCGCCCGGCTCTGGCCGTGCCGCCGCAGATCATAGAGCAGCACGCCGTAGCCGCGCCGCCACAGTCCAATGCCCCGCTCCAACACTTCGTAGCGGGAGCGGAACAACCCGTGCGTCATCACGATGGTGATTCGCTTGCCGCTTGCCGCCCCGGCCGCCGTCGAGTTCGCCGGCAGATACCAGCCCGACAGTTGATTGCCGTCCGACGAGGTGAAAGTCACGTCCTCGAAAGGCGCGCCAAACTGCGCGGGCGTGTCGGTGCGCTCCCGTTCGCCCGGTCTGGTCCCTGCCTTCGTGATCGCGAAACTCAGCAGCCACGGCAAACCCAGCACGACCAACAGCGCCGCGACGAGAACCGCCCGTGCCAAGCGCCGCGCATATCGTCGGCCTCGTGACGACTGGACGGCTGAATCAATTGCGACTTGCGCCCGCGCGGCGTCGTGTGGTTCGGCGAGTCGCCTGATCGTGAGCCATGCGCCGAGCGTGAGCGCCGCGCAGAGCGCCGCCACGCCCGACAATCCGTAGGCCGGATACAGCCGTGCTCCGGCGGCGACCGCGAACGCGATCCCCAACTGTGACGCGCCGTTTCTTAGCGCCACGTAAGCCGCTCGTTCCGGCGTGGGGACCAGTTCCGTGATTAACGCTTGCAGCGGCGCGATTCTGAGCGCCGCCGCGAACGCCGTCACGCCGAGCAACACCCACAGACGCGCGCCCCAGTCGAAGCCCGGCAGCAGCAGCAGTAAGAGCGCCAGCCACAGACTGCCGGCGGCGGCCACGCGCCGCTTGCCGACCTTGTCCGCGAGCCAGCCGCCGAGCGCGCCGCCCGCCACCGCGCCAAGCCCGGCCACCGCGTAGAGCGTCCCGATGGTTTGCGTGTCGGCGCGGAAGGCGTCCGCCAGCCACGCGCCTAAATACGTCGTCAACCCGACCAGCCCGCCGGAGACGAAAAACGCGCTGACGATCCCCATCCGCGTCGAGCGCGTTTGCGACGCCACCCGCCACAGCGACCTCCGAGCAGTCGCCTTCTCAGGATTGATCCCTCGTATCGTTGTCGCATCTTCCGCCGCCTGTGTCGCCGCGTCCGCCGGCGCGCCGCCTTCGCTTGTGGCCGCCGCAGTAGCTGGCAGCGGGAACAGACGGACGAGCACGCCAGCCAACGCGACCAGCGCCGCCGCGCCGACGAAAACAGCGCGCCAGCCGAAGCGCCCCGCAACGAACGCCCCAACCGGCACGCCCAGCACCGGCGCGAGAAAATAACTGATTGCCACGCCGCTCATCTGCCGGCCACGGCGCGCGTAGCTCGAAGCGTCCGCCAGCGCCGCAATCGCCAACGCCGAGATCAGCCCGCCCGCCAGCCCCGCCAGACTGCGCGCCGCCCAAAACACCCACAAACGCGGCGCGACGGCCGCGACGAGATCGGCCGCCACGAAGACGCCCGCCGCCAATGGCAACCACACGGCCGGGCGCAATTGCCGCGCCGAAGCGCGCCACAAAACGAGCGCCGCCGCCGCCGCCGCCAGCGAGTAGAAAGTGACGCTGCTCGCCACGCCCGCCTTCGTCGCGCCTAGCCCTACGGCAATCGGCGGCGTGATCGCCGCGACGACCTGCGAATCAATCAGCGCCACCAAAATCAGCAGGCACACGCAGAACGCACCGAGACTGCTCGACTCGTCTCGCGGCAAGGCTGCTTCAGGAGAAGTTGATGACATGGGTGAAATCAGGGATGAGGGCGGAGGGATGAGGGATGAAAAAAAGAGAAGGCAGAAGGCAGCAAACGGAAACAAGAACGCTCTGGCTGCTACTACCTTCTGCCTTTTGCCTGTTCTTCATCCTCCACTTTCATCCCTTGGCTTGTCTCTCCTTAATGCATATGTCTCCTGAAAAGTTTGACGAGGGTGAGTGTGTTTACGTCGGGATGCTTCAGATAGTTATTGATTAAACCGGAACT
>JACCRA010000382.1 GCA_013813825.1 Pyrinomonadaceae bacterium
CGATCTACAAAGACGCGCTCAAGCAGCGCGACGCGGCGACCGGCATCAGCGCCCTGACCGCCGCGATCAATTATTACCGCGCCAACGTCTTCTCGATGTTCAGCCGCTCTGGCCGCAACGGCGACGAAGACATCTTACCTGCCCCGGTACGGGTGACGGTGCCGACGCTGTTCATTTACGGCGAGCGGGATTTCGCGATTGCGCCGGAGACGACGCGCGGCGTCGAGAGTTTCATCGACGCGCCGTATCGAGAAGTGCGTTTGCCGGAGGCGAACCACTGGGTGCAGTTGGAATATCCGGTCGAAGTCAACGAAGCCCTGCTTAGTTTTCTGAACGAAATATAATGCGAGATGAGAAGGAACAACGGCAGATTATTTATTCCGTCGAAGGCGCAATCGCCCGCGTCACTTTGAACCGGCCGGAGAAACGCAACGCGCTCGACGATGCGCTGATCGCCAACCTAAAAGACGCCCTCCGCGCGGCCGACGCCGACGGGGCGGTGAGCGCCGTCGTGCTCACCGGCGCGGGCGCGGACTTTTGTTCCGGCGCTGATCTCTCCGCGCTCAAGAAAATTTCGGAAAGCTCGATTGTGGAGAATCTGGAAGACGCGCACAGCTTAATGGAATTATTCGCGCTGATACGGCGCGTGCGCGTGCCTGTCATCGCCGCCGTGCGCGGGCGCGCGCTGGCCGGCGGGTGCGGGCTGGCGACGGCGTGCGACATCGTGCTGGCCGCGCGCACGGCGCGCTTCGGCTACCCGGAAGTGAAGATCGGCTTCGTCCCCGCGATGGTGATGGCGATCCTCCGGCGCAACGTCTCGGAGAAGCGCGCCTTCGAGTTAATCACGCGCGGCGCGGAAATCAGCGCGGAAGAAGCCGAGAGCGTCGGGTTGGTCAATCACGTTTACGAGGACGATGCTTTTAAGAATGAGGTCGAAGCCTATGTCGCCGGGTTCGCCAAAGTCAGCCGCTCCGCCGTCATGCTCTCGAAGCGTTTGCTCTACCATATGGACGGCATGACTTTCGACGCCGCGCTCCAAGCCGGCGTGGACGTGAACGCCATCGCGCGGATGACGGAAGACTGCCGGAAGGGAATCACCGGCTTTCTGAAAAAGTAGCTCGTCGAGCGAGCCTCCGGCTTATTGCCAATTGATGAGGTGCTCACGCAGCGTCTCGTACATCGTCGCAAACGAGTCGGCGCAGAAAAGTAGAGGCTGATAGGTTGTCGGATCAAACTCCTGACGAGACGCGGCCTCCAGATCGAAAGGGCGCAACTCCGCATCCCGCATCGCTGCTAATTCTCCAGCCGACGACACCAGCCCGGTCCCGTAAGCCTTGATCTCACACCCTTCGTGGACAACTCCGAACTCGATAGTGAACCAATACAGACGCGCTAAACGATCCAAGTCTTCAGACGAGCGCGCGCGTTTGACGGCTCCGCCGACGAGCCGGTTAAGCTCGGCGATCCTCTCGTCGGCTAATAACACGGCATGGCCGATCAGTTCATGCACTACGTCCGGCTCCGGCGTGTAGAGGGGCGCTGAATGATGGCGGATGTATTGCGTGGACAAAAAGACGCCGTCGGACAAAGATTCCAGAAAGGCTCGCGGCTCAACCAGACCGGCGACCGGCTCAAGGCGAAATCCGCTGATCGCTTCGACCTTCGCCGACACTTCGCTGAGTTGAGGAATGCGGTCTGTCGAGAGGCCAAGTCTTTCAACACAGGCGAGGTATTCCGCACAAGCATGAGCTTGATGCTGAGGGGCCAACGCCGCGCGAATGAATTGCCACAAGTGATGTTCCTCCGCTGAGTAGGGCGCATCGGGAATCGGCGTTCCGGCCTCGTAGTCCAAAGCGATGCGGGCGATGGCGTTACGGCGCAGCCGATAATCCGGATCGCGGAAACCCGGATGATCCGGATCAAGGTGAACGAGTGGGCGTCGCTCTCCGGTTGGTAAAGTGGATTCTTCGATCATTGCTCTCTCGTCGTTCCCGCGTCTTAATTCCGTCGCTATCTGCATTGTCTTGATCTCCCGTTGGCTGCTTGCGGTCTGGCTCAAAAAAAGAACCGGCCACCTTCCTTCCGCGTTGGAAGGAAAGTGGCCGGTTCAGGAAACTTGTCTAACGCGCTACATCATCTCTACGATTCGACAGTCCTTCGCCATTCCATTCCCTCCCGCCGCAAAGAGCGGGCCGTAATAGCAATAATAGCGATAGAGGCTGAAGTGTTGA
>JACCRA010000476.1 GCA_013813825.1 Pyrinomonadaceae bacterium
ACTTCCGGGACGGTGACGTTGAAGGCGCGCATCTTGTCCGGGTCAACTTTGATCTGAATCTCGCGGCTGCTGCCGCCGACGATTTCGACGTTGCCGACGCCGGGCAGCGTCTCGATGCGCTCCTTGATCTGCTTGTCGGCGATGTCGGTCACTTCGCGCAGAGCGCGCGGCGCGGAGACCGCGATCCGCACGACCGGCGCGGCGTCCGTGTCGAGCTTCTGCACGATTGGCTCTTCCGCCGTCTCCGGCAGATCGTTGGTGACAAGGTTGACCTTGTTCTGCACCTCCTGCGCCGCGATGTCCGGGTTCTTCTCCAAGAGAAACTGCACGAAGACTTGCGAGACGCCTTCGACCGAGACGGAACGCAACTCGTCGATGCCGCTAATGGTGTTGACCGCCGACTCAATCTTGTCGGTCACTTCCGTCTCGATCTCGCGCGGGCTGGCGCCGGGGTTAATCACCGTGATGGTGATCGTCGGCAAATCGATCTTCGGAAACAGATCGACGCCCAGCGAGAAGAACGAAAAAATGCCCACCACAGTTAGCGACAGAATCAACATCGTCGCGAACACCGGCCGCCGGACGCAAATTTCAGCTAGTTTTTGCATAACGCCTCAGAGGGTGTCGGGGGCCGGGTGTCAGGTGTCGGGTAAAGACAGAACTGTTGCTTTTACCGACACCTGACACCTGACACCCGACACCTGTTTTACTGTCTCACCGCCGCGCCGTCCTTTAATTGTTCGATGTTGCCGCCGGTGGCGACGAGTTCGCCGTCGCCGACGCCGCTTTTAATCTCAACGAGTTCGCCTTCCGTCTGGCCGAGTTGGACGACGCGCTCTTGCGCGCGGCCGTCTTTGATCACAAAGACACGGCTCACATTTTGATCGGTGCGGATGGCACGCGCCGGAATCAGGAGCGCCGGCTCTGGACGGGCTTGCGCGATGCGGACGGTGGCGAACTGGCCGGGCTTCAGCAAATTCTGAATGTTCTCGACTTCGGCCTCGACCGTTAAAGTGCGCGAGACGGCCGTGACGTTTGGCGAGAGACGCACGATGCGGCCGGCGAAGTTACGATCCGCATAGGCGCTCGTAGTGATCGAGACGCCCTGCCCCGGCGTGATGAGCGAGATCAGTTGTTCAGGGATGTCGATCCGCAGCCGCAGTGGGTTGGTGCGGACGATGGTCGCGATCTTCGATGAAGTCGTGACGTACTCGCCCACATCCGCCGGGCGGTCGGCGACATAACCGCTAATCGGCGCATACACGGTCGCGTCCGCGATGGCTTTGCGCGCCTGCGCGAGTTGCGCCTCGGCGGCGGCGACAGCGGCGCGCGCCGTCTGCACGCCGGCATAATTCTGCCGCGCCGCCGCGAGTTGCGCCTCGTACTGTTCGCGCAACTGCTCGCGTTGCGCTCGCTGCTGATCGTAAGCGGAGCGCGACACGTCGCCCGATTCCACCAGCCGCTCGAAGCGGCGCAGTTGCGTCTCAGCCAAATCCAACGCCGCTCGCGCGGCTCTGACTTCGGCGACGCGCGTCGGATCAAAAGCTTGTCCGGAACCGAGGCCGATGCGTGCTTCCGCCTGCCTGACCGCTGAACGCGCCTGCCCGGCCTGCGCTTCGAGTTGCGTCAAGCGCAGGCGCGCGTCCGCGTCGTCGAGCCGCGCCA
Organism: Pyrinomonadaceae bacterium; assembly: GCA_013813825.1. Lineage (GTDB taxonomy): Bacteria > Acidobacteriota > Blastocatellia > Pyrinomonadales > Pyrinomonadaceae > JACCRA01. The sequence goes on from JACCRA010000476.1 coordinate 1,666, forward strand.
GCACCGCGCCGCGCCCGACGTAGCTGCCCAAATCGACGCCGACCGCGACGACGCGGCCCGCGACTGGCGGGGCGACGTCCGTCTGCTCGTCGGCCGCGAGGCTGCCCGTGGCTTCGATGAAGCGCGGCAGTTCCCGCTTGATCGCGGCGGCCGTCGTCACGTCCACAATTGCCGGTGTCGCTTGCGCGGCGGCGTCCGCTTGCTGTTTGTTCGAGGCCGCGCGCGAACCGCCGCCGCAGGCCGACGCCAGCGCGACGAGCGATAGCAGCAGCGCGTAAACAGAGAGTGTTAGTGGCTGTCGGGAGATCATGATCTTGACTTCTTCTTTTTGGCGGCTATGGCGACGCTTTGACGAACCGTGCTTAAGCCTTTCTTTTGGCCGCTTGGTTTAGTGATTGACTTGCCAGCCGTCGCCTGAGTCGCGACGCCGTGCAATAAAATTTCCGTAAACTCTTGTGCGGCACGCTCGTTCGGAATGTCGAGCAGGCTGCGTTGCGGGTCAAAGATGATGTTGACGAGTGAATGATAGAGGGTCATCCCGATGAAGGCGCGCGCGATCACCATCGGCTCCATATCGCGTAGCGCGCCGGCCTGCTGCCGCTCGCGAATGTAGCCGCAGAGGAAACGCGCCATCTGGCGGACATTGCGTTCCCAAAACATCTGGAACAGTTCGTGGCCCTGCAAAGCGGAGTGCATTAACAGGCGTGCGAAATCCGTGTCGTGCTCGTGAAAATGCAGCACACCTTGCGCGAGGCCGGAGAAGACGGCCGCATCATCGCCGCGCTCCATCGCCCCGCCGAGCGCGGCGCAGGCATCGCCCATGTCCCCGGCGCACGCCTTGTGATCGAGAATCGCGGCGTAGAGGTCTTCCTTTGTCGCGAAGTGCTTGAAGACCATCGCCTCGGAGACGCCCGCCTCTTGCGCGATCTCTCTGGTCGTCGTGCCGCTAAAGCCGCGCTGAGAAAACAGCCGCATCGCGACGCGCACGATCTGCTGCCGCCGCTCGCCGCCGGCCATCCGCCCGCCGCTGCTGCCGTCGTTGCGCGGAGCGCGGCCCGGAGGAGCGTTCTTTTGCGTTTCAATCGATTTGCTCATCAACCTCCAATGTCCGCCGACAAAATTTTTACAAGTAAGCACTTACTTACCAGAAGTACGCGGAGAGTGTCAAGCGAGTTTCGCGAAACTTATCGCGTTCCGACGCGAGGCCGGCGGATGCTCACGACAGCATCTCAACCCGTCAACGCCTGTCTCTCTCGGCCCCGTTGATGGTGTCTTAGCGTTCGAGCCGTTGGGGAGCGGCCTATCGTCCGTTCACAATCTCGCCGTGCCTTATGCCAATCGCCTGGTCATGTTTCGGCTCTCTCTGTTTTTTTGGCTGTATTGTTCCCGACCTTGCGCTATACTCGCCCGTACCTTTTCACAACAAAGGCAAATAGGGTCGGGCGCGCGGCGCGCCTAGAGTGGCGACTTTATCGAGTCGTCTTCTGCGGCCGAGCGTCGGCACATTGTTTGCTCATTCACGTGAGGTCAAGCAAACAATTTCCACGTGGGCGTTGCTCGCGCGCCTTGCGCTTGAAAGATCTGAATCAAATAACAGGAGAGTAAGGACATGTCACAAAACATTAACCGCAGCGATCTCGGCAACCAATCCACCGGCGGCGCAGGCACCGGTGCGACCGATCTCGGCACGACGCGCGATACGCACGATACCGCAGGCACGAATACCAGCCTGACGCCCAGCAGTAGCGGCACGGGAATCGGCACCGCCCCAGCGCGCGCCGAAGGCATTGCTGGTCAAGCGCAAGAGTACGCCACCCAGGCCAAAGATTACATGAGCGACAAAGTCTCAATGGTTGGCGACAAGATCAAGGATTTACAGAACAAGGACTTCAGCCAAGTGACCGACGAAGCCAAGCAGTACGCACGTGAGAAGCCCGGGCAGGCGCTTTTGATTTCAGCAGCCGCCGGTTTCTTGATCGGCCTCCTGCTTCGCAACAGCCGCCGCTAGTGGCAAAGCAAGCTTCGCGTCACAGGTTCCGAGTTTCGAGTCGCTGCGTTTTCCGTGAACTCGAAACTCGAACCGGAAACTCGAAGCTGTTGAGAAAGGGGATTGAGCAATGGCACAACCTGAAAGGCGGATGGCTGAAATGTCTGCGGGACAGGAAAATTTAGAGCGCACGACGCCGGGGCCGATGACGACGACGCAGGCCGACATTGATAGTCTGCCATCTCTGTTCGGGCGGTTGGGCGATCAAGTCATGAATCTCGTGGACGCCAAACTCAGTTTGGTGAAAGTCGAGATCAAAGAAGAGGCGGCTGTCTATACGCGCGATATCGCGATGATTGCGGTCGGCGGCGTGCTGGCCGCCATCGGCTTCGCGCTCCTGAACGTGGCAATCGCGTTTTTCATATCAAAGCTGTTCACGTCGTTTGAGCCACCGGTAACTTATGCGCTCGGCTTCCTCGTCACCGGCGTGTTATATCTCATCGTTGGCGGCATCCTCGTCTTCGTCATGAAGAACCGTCTCACGGCGCACAGCCCTGCGCCCGAACGTAGCATGGAAGAGTTGAGAAAGGATAAGCAATGGCTGAAGAACGAAATTTAGCAACCGTACGCGCGCCGGAGGCCGAGACTGACGAAGACACGACCAAGGCGGAGTTGCAGCGTCGCATGGAGCAGGCGCGCGAATCGATTACGAGCACGGTCGAAGAAATCAAAGACACCGTGTCCACCCAATACCAGAACGTCCGCGAGACGATCTCTCAGTCGCTCGACTGGCGCGAGCAGGTCAGTCGTCGTCCAGCCGCGTTCGCGCTGGGCGCGCTCGGAGCAGGGTTGATCGTTGGCTACAGTGTCGGCGGCGTGTTTAAGGGCGATGGCGAGTTGCCCGAACGCTATTACCAATCCGAGGGCGAGGATTACGGCGACGTGATCGCGGCGGCGGCGCCGATGCGCTCTTACGCGGCGCAGCCAATTACCGGCAGCACTTACGGCGCGTCAGCTTATGCTGGCGGTAGCGAGCAAGCAGCGCATGAGTCCGTGCCAATGCCCGCCACGAGGCCGTCTTACAGCAGCGGCTACGAAGCTGATACGACCTCGGACGAGGCGGAGAAGCCCGGCATTCTCTCGCGTTTCAGAGAGACGCAGGCTTACGACCGCTTGCAACAAGAAGTCTCGACGCTCGGCAGTCGCGCCGTCGATGAACTTTCAAAAACGGCGCAAACTGTCGTGCTGCCGGCGATTCTCGGCAAGCTTAAAGACATGATCGGCATCGACCTCTCGACGCAACGTGAAGTGGCCCAACGGACCAAGTTGGAACACCAAACCAGCACGGCCCGCGCCGGTGCCGCGCAAAGCGAAACCAAAGTGCAGGATCACACCGAAGGCAGTGGCAGCGGTGCCAGCATGGGCGGCTAGTCTGCTCGGTAGCACGACTTGGGACTTGACGGGGTTTTGAGCGTTAAAGAAGCGGCGGACTGAAATTTCAGTCCGCCGCTCTTTTTTTGTCGGGGTGGATGAGTTCTTGACCTCCTGAAGCGCGCCGGTCGTTCAAGCTCACTTCATTCTCTCAGGGAGGCGAGAAAGTAACTGACAGATTGAACAAGATTAACAAAAGAGCATTGGCTGGAGTGGCCGCCCCCTGCTGTTAATCCTGTCAATCCTGTCCACTACTTTTTCAAGAATGGATAGACACTGTCGGCTGCTCAATGTTCGTTGACACTGCCCGCCCGCGCTCTTAGACTCTGCTTTCCGTAGCTTCTCGTCCTTAACAATTTCTCACCGGAGGAGTGCTAACTCATGATCGCCAAGCCTCTCGATCTTTCCCGGATTAAGCGCGCCCTACCCGGCGTGATCTTTGTTTTCATCATGACGCTATTGATGGGCAGTGCGCCTGCCCGTCTTTTCGCGCAACAGACAACAGCGGATTACGACGCCGAACGGCGGCGCGCCTTCGCGTTGATCCGGAGCGGCAATCTGACTGAAGCGTTGCCGCTTTTTGAAAAGCTGTCGGCGGCGCGCCCCGAAGACGGCGAGGTGATGTTCTACCTCGGCTTTGCCCTGTTCGGTAAAGTGAAGACGCTGAAAGACGCCGGGGCGCGGCGGCAGATGCGCTTTCGCGCTCGCGCCGCGATGTTGCGCGCCAAAGAGTTGGGGGTGAACACACCGCTCTTAAACTCGATCCTCGAATCGCTGCCGGCTGATGGCGGCGGCGACGATATTTACTCGGAGAACAAAGAAGCCGACGCGGCGATGCGCGACGGTGAGGCGGTTTTCACGCAGGGCAAACTCGACGAGGCAATCGCTCATTACCAACGGGCGCTGCAACTCGATCCGAAGCTGTACACCGCCGCGCTCTATGTCGGTGACATGTATTTCAAGAAGGGCGAGCCGGACAAGGCCGCCGAGTGGTTCACGCGCGCCATCCAGATCGATCCTGATCGCGAGACGGCTTACCGTTATTCGGCCAGCCCTTTGATGGAGCAGGGCAAGTACACGCAGGCGAAAGCCAAGTACATCGAGGCCGTGATCGCCGAACCTTATAACCGCCTGACTTGGGCCGGCCTCGCGCGCTGGGCCGAAGCGACCAAGACCCAACTCTCGCACCCGCGCATCGACATCCCGACCGGAGTAACACCGCTTAAAGATAATAAGATGACGATCAACGTCAGCCCCGACGCGCTCGGCAAAGATGACGGGACGGCGGCGTGGATGGCCTACGGTATCGGGCGCGCGGGGTGGGCGATGGGTAAGTTTGCGAAAGAGTTCCCCGACGAGAAAGCCTACCGGCACAGTCTCCGCGAAGAGGCCGAAGCCCTCGCGCTGGTCGTCTCATCGGTCAAGACTCAAACGAAGGAAAACAAGATCAAGACGCTCGATCCGGCCCTTGCGCGCCTCGTCAAACTCCACGACGAGGGATTGCTCGAAGCCTACATCCTCTTCGCCCGCTCCGATCAAGGCATCGCGCGGGATTACGAGAAATATCGCCAAGCGAACCGCGACAAGCTGCGTCGTTATTTGATCGAGTATGTCACATCAGGCAGGCAGTGATGAGGCATAGCCTCGCAGTAGCGCCGGTGGCGCGACAGACCGGTAGCCCACGGCGCAAGCCGTGGGATCGCAGTCAAATAAAATTGTGAAGCCCCGGCAGGGGCGAAAGATTTTAACCGTCTGAATCTTTCGCCCCTGCCGGGGCTTCGTTTCGTTTGGCTCGTTGTCCTACAGCGTAAGCTGTAGGCTATTGATCTATCGCCCCTGCCGGGGCTAAAACACCTGCCGGCCTCCTCACTATCTTCCCGGCGCGGGCTTGCGCGGAAGTTTCTCGTCGCGCATCGCGGTCTGATAGACGAAGGCGGCCATGATGGTGGCGGCCTGCTTCATGTCTTCGGCCTGAATGCGGTCGAAGCTGTCTTGGTTCGAGTGGTGCGTGCGCGATTCATACTCGACTTCGTCTTGAATAAACTGGAAGCCGGGCAGGCCGACGGCGTCGAATGCAAGGTGGTCGGTGCCGCCGGTGTTCGCCAGCGTGAGCGTCGAAGCGCCCAACTCCTTGAACGGCGCAAGCCATTGGCGGAAGATCGGCGCGACGCCCCAATTGCCTTGTAGATAGACGCCGCGAATCTTGCCAGTCCCGTTGTCAAGATTGAAATAACCGGAGAGTTTCTCGTATTCGGGCTTCGTCTTCAGACTGACCGCGCCCCCGCCGGCGACGCCGAACGCCGCCGCTGGCGCGCCCGGCCCTGCGATCTCGCCGAAGTGTTCGCGGACGTACGCGCGCGAACCCAACAAGCCTTGCTCTTCGCCGCTCCAGAGCCCGACGCGGATGGTCCGGCGCGGCTTCAAGTTAAGCGCCTGCAAAATCCTGACGGCTTCCATCGCCACAGCAACGCCCGCGCCGTTGTCTGTCGCGCCCGTCGAACCGTGCCAAGAATCCATGTGGCCGCCGAGCATCACGACCTCGTCCTTCAAGACCGGATCGCTGCCCGGAATCTCGGCGACGGTGTTGTAGCCCATCAAGTCCTGATCGTGAAATTGCACGTCGAGGTTGACACTCATCCGCACTTTCTCGCGCGCCTGAATCATGCGAACCAGGCGATTGTAGTGCTCGGAGGCGACGACAATCTGCGGCAAGGTCTTCGGCGCGCTCTTGTCATAGACCGGCGTGCCGCGCCCCGTGAACAGAGCCATCAGCGACTGCATGTTGTTCGGATCGACGCCTTCAGGAATGGGCTGCGGCACGGACGCGCCGCCGACGAATAGAGTGCCGCCGTCGCCGCGACCGGGATCGACGATCAAGGCCGCGCCCTCATTAATAATGAAGTTGGCCTTCTTAAGATCGAGCAGGCGCGCTGCAACGAACTCCGGCGTTGCCTGAAAGCGTTGGCGCGGCTGTCCTTGCCGCGAGGCCGGATCGGGCGCGTTGGCGAGATCGAGCAGTTCCTTCTCCGTCAGACGCGTGCCCTGCGGCTCGAAATGGGCCTTGACTTCGCGCATCGGACTGCTCAAAACAATCGCGCCCTTCAAGCGGCCTTTGTATTTCTCAAGGTCAGCTTCGGTCTTCGCGTCGAGGTGAATGACTTCAGCGTTGAGCGCCCCTTGGAGGCCGGGCGACCAAGCCTTCGGGTAAGCGATCAACGGGATGGCCTGCGGCTCAACAACCTGCGCCGAAAAACTCTTCAGCGTCCAACCGCGCCCGAACGGCCCCCATGCTTCGAGCTTGGCGTTCTGCAAGCCCCACTCGGCCATCTTGTCGCGCGTCCATTCGTTGGCGCGCTTCATGTTCGGCGAGTTGGTCAGGCGCGGCCCGATCACGTCAGTCAGGTAGCTCAAGGTCTGCATGACCTGCGAGCGGTTCAGGCCCTCGTCCTTGATCCGCTCGACGGGATCATTGGGGTCCCGCTGCGGTTGTTGTGCCTGCGCCGCAGTGGCGGAGGCGGGAGCGGCGGGCTGCGCGAGAGTTAAAAAACTCGTCGTCTGAAGTAGCGAGCAGACGAGCAAGGCGGCCAGCAAGTGGCGTCGTAGCATATCGGTGGACTCTCCTCTTTGAAAGTAAGGCTGATTCTCGCACGGGTAGACTTGCGGAAAAGTGATTATACCCGCGCGGGCGGAAAAAGTTTCA
>JACCRA010000496.1 GCA_013813825.1 Pyrinomonadaceae bacterium
GCGCCAGCGGCAGCAGTCCCCGCGCCGCCACCAACTTAGCGGCCTGCGGAGCCGTCCCCGCCACGACGGCCTGCACGATTGGATTCTGCGATGAAGTGTTCATGCTTACGACGGATGAAAAGTGTGGTTCAGTAGAGGTTGAAATTATAAATGACCGTCGCGTACTGCGAGACGGGACGACCATCTTTAGTGGCTGGAGTGAACTTAATTTTATGAGCGGCTGCTACTGCCATCTCGGTTAAGCCGTGGCTCAAGGACTGAACAACAAGGATATGTTTCACTGTCCCGTCGCTCGCCAATACTAAGCGCAACACCACCTCACCTTCGACGCCTGCTTTTCGCGCGCGCTCTGTGTACTGAGGTTCTGGCCTGCCAGTAATAGTTGCTCTTTGAGAATTCCCTGCCGTTGAATCAAAAATGCGGTCAGTTTCCGGCACGTCGGCTGACTTCGCATATACGCGCAATGTTTCAAGTTGCTCGCGCCAAGTGTTTACGCTGTCGTCTTGCGGTTTTAACTTTAGGTAAGTGTCCAAACTCTCCGCCGCTTCTTTATATGATTGAGTTTCGACACTGCTCCGCTCTTTTCGCGCCGCTTCATCAGGCGGTGTCGCCAGCGGACGTTTTTCATTGATCAGTGTCAGAAGACGTTCAGCGTTCACCCGAAGCAAAGCCTGACTTTTTAAAAGGTAAGGTGCTGCCAGCTCAGGCTTCGCCTTGATCGCAGACTCACTGGCCTTTACTGCCTCCGTGGATTTGCCCTCGCGCAGTTTTACAACGCCGAGAACATAATGAGCCTCAGCGTCTTGCGGATTAAGGCTTAAAGCCTGCGCGGCTTCGCGTTGAGAGTCAGGCAGCTTGTTGCGGAGCAGCAGCGTGTAGGCCAACCCCGTATGGGCGACCGCGTACTGCGGACGTAATTTCACCGCCGCCTCAAAGGACTTGCCCGCATCTTTCACCTCTCCCTGTTTCACCAACGCGGCTCCTAAAAAGTACCAAGCCTCGGCATTGCTTTTCTGCTTCTTCGTTGCCGCACGCAACAGTTTGATCGCGCCTTCATTCTCGCCACGCTTATACAACTCAACACCGCGCGTCATCTCGTCAGGCGCTTGAGTTGGCGTTTGCTGCGCGCGTGAAACTGTGTGCGTGCCTGCGAAAAGCAAGCACGCACAGATGAGCAGGAGATTTCTGAGAGTCGGTGGGAGAGCAAAGTGAGGTATTTGCATAACTGTCTCCATGTAAATGCCGCGACGCCCTATGCACCGCAGCATTTTTTGTGCTTCTTGCCGGAGCCGCAGGGACATGGCTCGTTGCGGCCGACTTTGGGTTGGTCGCGGGTGACGGTTTTGGTTTTGCCCGCTTCTTCGCCGGCGGCGGCCGCGCCTTGATTGGGGCCGGTGAAGGTCATCGAAGTCGAGCGGGCGCGGCGGCGTTGTTGGAGTTGTTCGGGCGGAGCTTCGGCGACCACTTGGAGGTTGAAGAGCGAGCGGATGGTGAAAGTGTCGATCCGGTCGAGCATCGCTTGGAAGAGATTGAAGCTCTCCTTCTTGTATTCCACGAGCGGGTCTTTCTGGCCGTAGCCGACGAGGCCGATGCCCTGCTTTAAGTGGTCGATGGCGAGCAGGTGATCCTTCCACTGCGCGTCGATGATGTTGAGCATGATGATGCGCTCGTAAGTCCGCATCGCCTCGACGCCGACCTGTTGCTCCTTGTCGGCGTAGTGCTCTTTCAGCTTTTCCCAAATCGCCGCCTGAACTTCTTCGGGGCTGATGTCCTCGAAGCTAATGCCCTCGGCTTCGGCGTCGAAGGCGAAGGTCGAGAGCAGTTGGACCCTGTAGTTTTCCACGTCCGGCTCGCCGCCCGTCGCCGGGGCGAGGTATTGCTGCGTCAAGTCGGCGAGCAGATCGCGGGCGACGCCCGCTTCGCCCAACAGGTATTCGCGCTGATCCGGCTGCTCCATCAGTTGACGGCGCAAACCGTAGATCGTCTCGCGCTGGCGGTTCATCACGTCGTCGTACTGCAACAGGTGTTTGCGCGACTCGAAGTTGCGCGCCTCGACCGACTTTTGCGCGGACTCGATGCGCTTCGAGACCATCTTCGACTCAATGGCGACGCCCGCTTCCATCCCCAGACGCTGCATCAACGCCTTGACCTTATCGCCCGCGAAAATCCGCATCAGGTCGTCTTCGAGCGAGAGGAAGAAGCGCGACGTGCCGGGATCGCCCTGCCGTCCGGAGCGCCCGCGCAACTGGTTGTCGATGCGTCTGGACTCGTGCCGCTCGGTGCCGAGAATGTGCAAACCGCCGGCTCGCACGACTTCCTCGTGCTCCGCTTCGACAATCGGCTTGGCGCGCTGTAAGGCTTCGTTCCATTGTTCGGGAGTCGCTTCGTCCGGGTCGGTTTCATCGCGCTTCAACAGTTCGCGCGCCAAAAATTCAGGGTTGCCGCCGAGCAGAATGTCCGTGCCGCGGCCGGCCATGTTGGTGGCGATGGTGATCGCGCCTTTACGGCCCGCTTGCGCCACGATCTCGGCTTCGCGCTCGTGGTGCTTCGCATTCAAAACGAAATGATAGTTCGGGATGTCGTCGCCACCATCCACGCCGAGGGGCAGCATTCCGCGCTCGTCTTTGTGCGGGACGCCGGCCTTCTGCAAGCGACGCGAAATCAACTCCGAGTTTTCGACCGACACCGTGCCTACAAGGACGGGCGCGCCCTTCTGGTGATACTCGATAATCTCTTCGACCACGGCCTCCCACTTCTCCGGGAGCGTCCGGTAGATTACGTCCGACTTGTCCAGTCGCACCATCGGGCGGTGCGTCGGAATAACGGCGACTTCCAGCTTATAAGTTCCGTCAAACTCCGACGCCTCGGTTTCCGCCGTGCCCGTCATGCCTGAGAGCTTTTCATAGAGACGGAAATAATTTTGCAGCGTGATGGTCGCGAGCGTCTGATTCTCGCGCTCGATCTTGACGCCCTCTTTGGCTTCGACCGCCTGGTGCAGACCGTCTGACCAGCGGCGGCCCGGCATCGTGCGCCCCGTAAACTCATCGACGATGATCACTTCGCCGTCGCGGACGATGTACTGGTGATCGTTTTTGTAGAGCGTGTGCGCCTTCAAAGCCTGCTCGACGCAGTG
>JACCRA010000389.1 GCA_013813825.1 Pyrinomonadaceae bacterium
GTGCTGTTGCGAGCCATCGCGCCGAGGCGAACGCCGCCCTGTCGCAGGGTCGTGATCTCGGCGAGCGGCAGCCGGGCAATATCCACCAGACGGTCGGGCAACTCCACGCCGGACTTCATCAGGTCGAGCAAATTCGTGCCGCCGGCAATGAACTTCGCCGACCGCTCGCTTGAGACCTGCCGGACGGCGGCGGCTGCTTGCGTCGCGCGGCTGTAGGCGAATGGCTTCATAATCTCGCAAATCCTTTCCCTGATATTTTCCTGCCGGAAATCAAACCCGCTGCCCCTTCGCCTCGCGGATGGCGGCGACGATGTTCGGGTAGGCGCTGCAGCGGCAGAGGTTGCCGCTCATGCGCTCGCGTATCTCCGCGTCGCTCAAAGTCGCGAGAGTCGGCGGCGCGGCGACATCCGGCGTCACGTGGCTCGCCGTCCCTTCGGCCACCTCGCGCAGCATCCCGACCGCCGAGCAGATCTGGCCGGACGTGCAGTAGCCGCACTGGAAGGCGTCCTGCTCGATGAAGGCGGCCTGCACCGGATGTAGCGCGTCACCCTGGGCGATGCCCTCGATGGTCGTGATCTCTTTGCCGTCCTGCATGACGGCGAGCGAGAGGCAGGAGAGCGCGCGCCGCCCGTCCACGAGCACGGTACACGCGCCGCACTGGCCGTGGTCGCAGCCCTTCTTCGGCCCCGTGATGTCCAACCTTTCGCGCATCGCGTCGAGCAGCGTGACGCGCGGCTCGATGACGAGGGCGTGCCTCGCGCCGTTGATTCGGAGAGTTACCTTGACCGCTTCTTCCCCGACGATCTCCGACGCGGCGGCGCTCGCCTCGACGGGCATTCCGTCCGGCGGTGATGCCGCCGCAGCGAGATGGGCGGGAAGCAGAGAGGCGATGGTCAGACCGGCCCCGGTGAGTGTCGTGCGCGCCAAAAAATCCCGCCGGGAAACTTCCTTTGTCTGCGACGAGTCTTCCACCTCTCCGCCAGTGTTCGTGTCTTTTTCCTGATTCGTCATTTCATTCACCTTACGCCTGCCAGCGCGCGTTGCTGCCCGCCGCCACGTCTATCACTTCGCCGGTCAGAAAACGCCCTTCGTCGGAAACGAGAAACAGAACCGCCGCCGCCACGTCTTCCGGCGGGAGAACCCCGACATCAAGCCCGTGAAACTGCCGCGCCACTTGTTCGATTTCGGCGCGCGTCGGACGCGGCTGACCGGGCAGCGACGTTCCCTGCCAGGTCAGTTCCGTATCAATAAACGTCGGGCAGACCGCGTTGACGCGCACATTACTTTTGCCGACTTCGAGCGCGACGGATTTGACTAACCCGATGATGCCCCACTTCGCCGCGCCGTAGTTCGGCACGCCGGGCGTACCCATGCGCCCGCCGACGGACGAGTTAGCCACGATCACGCCCGATTTGCGCTCGACCATGTGCGGCAACACGGCGCGCATCGCGTTCGCCACGCCGAACAAATTGACTTCGAGCACGTCGCGCCACTGCGGGTCGGTGATGCTCACAAGCGGCGAGTTCATGGTCGCAATCCCCGCGTTCGCAAACAGGATGTCCACCTTGCCGAGTTCGCGTATGGCGCGCTCGGTCGCCTGCCGCATCTGACTCATCTCGCGCACGTCGGCGCGCACCGCGAGCGCACGGCGATTTTCGGCGCGCACCAGCCGTTCGGTTTCGGCTAAATCTTCGGGCGTCGCCAACGGGTACGGCGCGGACGGGATGTTGCGCGCGATGTCAATCAGCACGACATCCGCGCCCTCGCGCGCGAACCGGACGGCGGTGGCGCGCCCGATGCCGCGCGCCGCGCCGGTGATGATCGCCACTCGGCCCGCGAGCCTCCCCGCCGCATTCCGCTGGCCTGCTTCACCTGCTTGGGTTCCCTGACCGGCGACTGTGGAAGCTGCCGCCAGCCCTGCGAGCGCCGCCCCGCCTGTGGTCAGCACCTCGCGCCGCGTCATCTCTTTTTTGTCTGTGTCACTCATCAAATGATTTCCTTTATAAGCTCACTTGCTCCGGCGAATCCTTCACGCCCTCAGCATCCCGTCCGTCACTTCAACGTCCATCCCGGCGATGCTCGAAGCCTCGTCCGAACCGAGGAACATCACGACGCGCGCCATTATCAAAGTCTCTGCCTTACCCTTTGCGCGGCGGATGCGGCAGCCAGTGCTGACAGCCGTCATCGGCGCGTGTCGGCAGCGGCTCCGTTTCAAGACCGAAAAGGAAACACCCGCCGCTCCGACCGTCGCGGCTCAACCAGTACGAACAGAGCCTGCACTTCCATGCTCCCTGACCTTGCGCGCTTTCTGCCGTAGCGCGGGATGAGCCATAAGAGACGGGAGCGCGGCGAAAGTCCCCAAGATTTGCTTCATCTGCTGCCGTCCACCAATCGGGGCGTTCCCCTTCGTACACAGGCACGTCGTTAATGACCGATTTCTTCATGAGCGCATCGGTTATCAAAAATAAACTTTCTACTGCGCCGAGTTCAGACTTTTTGCCAAACACCTTCGCGCCCTTTTGCTCTGCGAGCAGAGTTGCCGAGGAACACTAGAACCTATCCGCGTTGATCCGCGCCGGCGCTTGGATAGTCCCCGTACTTGTTTTTTAGGATTCCCGTGTCAGGCTAAGGCTAAAATTAAAAATCGTCACCACACGTTCGGGTGGGTGACGGATATATTCTTTTAAATTGAGATTGGCGGTTACAGATGAACGATGCCGCGTTGCAGCGCGGCGGTGGTGGCCTGCGTGCGATCCCTCACGTCAAGTTTGTTGAAGATGATTTTGGTGAACCACTTGACGGTGTTCTCCGTGATGCCTAAAGCATCGGCGAGCTCCTTGTTGCTCTTTCCGTTGACGATCAGTTGAAGCACCTCCAACTCGCGCGGCGTCAACTCAGAGTTGGGCGGTCTTACGGATAAACGGTCACTGACCGGCGTGGGGATGCGGCGGAGTCCCCGATGCACGGCTTTAATCGTTTCCCGCACTTCGTGATCCAGCGTGCCTTTCAGCAGGTAAGCCTGCGCCCCCGCTTGTAAAGCCCGGTAGATGTCTTCGTCTCCGTCATAGGTCGTGAGCACGACGAATTTGCTCGCGGGGAACTCCTCGCGGATCGCCGCTATCGCCTCGACGCCGCCCATCCCCGGCTGGAGGCGCAAGTCCATCAACGTCACGTCCGGCTCGTGTTGACGAAACATCTTGACTGCTTCTTCGCCGCTCGCGGCTTCGGCGACGACTCTCATGCCCGCATCCAAGCCGATGATTGCGAATAACCCCCGGCGCACGACCGGGTGATCGTCAACCACCATGATGTGAATTGGATCGGTTTTACTCATCAGCCAAGCCTCATACTTCAAGTCAGCTACTGGGCACCCGCGCCACGACCCGCGTCCCTTCGTTCGCGGCACTATGCACGATCAACTGTCCGCCAATCTTTTGCGCCCGCTCGCGCATCCCGATTAACCCGAAGTGATGACCATTGCCGTCACTCATTTCGTTCTGCGCTTCCAGGTCGAAGCCATGGCCGTCGTCTTCAACGCTCAACTGGACGAACTGCGGATCGTAGTACAACTCGACTTCGATAAGTTGTGGCCCTGCATGGTTGACGGCATTGGTGATGGCCTCTTGACCGACGCGCAGCAGGTTCTCTTCGCAGGCCGTTGAGAGATGCCGTGGAGTGCCGCGAACTTTGAACCGCCCCTCGGCGTGCGTGCCGGCGGTCAGTCGTTGAACTACGCCTGAGAGGGCTGTCGCCAGATCGCCCTTTCCCGGCGTCTGCCGGCGCATGTTCCAGACGGCTTGGCGCGCTTCATCCAAACTCTTTCGTAACTGACTGCGTGATTCATCCAAATACTGCCGGGCAGTCTCCGGCGAAGTCGAGAACATCCCTGAGACCGCGTCTAACAGCGTCGTGCTTCCGACCACGCCCTGAATCAGCGTGTCGTGTACCTCGCGTGCGACCCGCGTGCGCTCCGCCAGCACGAGCGCGAACTGCTGCCGGATGCGCCGGACGTGCAGCAGGTATAGGCCCCACGCCAGCGCGAGCGTCGCCGCCGCGCACAGTGCGTAGAACCACCTCGTCTGGAAGAAATGGGGCCGCACCCCGAACTC
>JACCRA010000512.1 GCA_013813825.1 Pyrinomonadaceae bacterium
GAATTACGCGCGGGCGACAAAGCAGCGCGAAGAACAACTTACCGCCCTCGCGCAAGAAACCGGCGGGCGCATTCTTTTGCCCTCATCGACAGAAGGAATCATCAAGCAAGTAGAGCAAGTATCACGCGACATCGAGGCGCAATACGTCGTTACCTACGCTCCAAAGCGTCTCTTTGAACCAACGAGCGGCGCAGTGCGCCCCATCAACGTCTTTTCAAGGCGCATCGGGCTGCGGCTCTTTTCCCTACGAAGCCACGTCGTAGCGCCGGCAACCTGAAAAGTACCTGCCGACTTTTAGACTGTGAGATGAACGTCCGCCGCTACTGAAGACGGCGTTTTTGCTCGTCACATGTCACTCATCACTTGTCACTGTCTTTATGATTCCCTTTGTCGATCTTCAAGCCCAGTACCGGGCAATCAAAACTGAAGTCGATGCGGCGATTCAGCGCGTGTTAGATAGCACGGCTTTCATTTTAGGGCGCGAGGTGGAAGCGTTCGAGGCGGCGTTCGCGGAGTACGTCGGGGCGAAGTTTTGCGTCGGGGTGAACAGCGGGACAGCGGCGATCCAGTTGGTGGTGATGGCGTGCGGGCTACGAGCGGGCGATGAAGTGATCGTGCCGGCCAATTCGTTCTTCGCCACCGCCGAAGGCGTCTCGACCGCCGGCGCGACGCCGGTCTTTGTCAATGCCGATCCGGTCTCCTACAACCTTGACGTGACACGGCTCGAGGCCGCGATCACCCCGCGCACGCGCGCCATCATGCCGGTGCATCTCTACGGACAGGCTGCTGATCTCGATCCCATTTTCGAGCTCGCCGCGCGGCATAATCTCGTTGTCATCGAAGATGCGGCGCAGGCTCACGGCAGCCTCTACAAGGGGCGGCGCGTCGGCGCGCTCGGCCGGGCGGGCTGCTTCAGTTTCTATCCCGGCAAAAATTTAGGCGCTTACGGCGAGGGCGGCGCGGTCGTGACGCACGATGCGGAAATTGCCCGCCGCGTGCGGCTGTTGCGCGATCACGGCTCGGAACAGAAGTACCGGCACGAAATCGTCGGCTACAATTTCCGGCTCGAAGGCATTCAGGGCGCGGTCTTGAACGTCAAGTTGAACCACCTCGACAGTTGGAATGATCTGCGCCGCGCCCACGCCGCTCGCTACGGCTCACTACTCGGCGACTTGGAGGCGGGCGGCGCGCTCAAGCTCCCGCGCGAGATGCCCGGCGCGCATCATGTCTATCATCTCTACGTCGTGCAGACGGAGGAACGCGACCGGCTGCAACAGCAACTCGCCGACGCCGGCATCCAGACCGGCATTCATTATCCCGTGCCGATCCACCTCCAACCGGCCTACGCCGAGCACGGACACCGGCCGGGCGATTTCCCCGTAGCCGAACGACTGGCCGGCTGCGTGCTCTCGCTCCCGATGTTCCCGGAGTTGACTGCCGCGCAGATTGAGCGTGTCGCTTCCGCTATCCGGTCGGCGGTCAATAGTTCGTTGTTCGCAGCGCGGGCTTAAGCCGTTGCAGCCTTTGACCCGCCCGCTTCACAAATCGACATTCCAACGCTACAGTCTTGAACTTTGGACGACGGTCTGCTGATACTGTTTACTGAACCACCTATTTTATGACCTCAATCGGTGTCATCGGCTGCGGCTACTGGGGGCCGAACTTGATCCGTAATTTCGCGGAGCACGAGGCCGCCCGGTTGAGCTGGATTTGCGACACGGACGAGCAGCGGCTCGCCCGCGTCGGGCGCCGCTATCCGTCCGCGCGCACGACGCCCGACTGCCGCGAGTTGTTTGCCGACCGGCAACTCGATGCCGTCGTCATCGCCACGCCCGTCGCGACACACTTTCCTTTCGCCAAAGCGGCGCTCGAACAAGGCAAGCACGTGCTTGTCGAAAAGCCCTTCACCGCGACGCGGCGGGAGGCCGAAGAGTTAAGGGAACTGGCTGAAAAGCGCGGCCTGACGTTGATGGTCGATCATACGTTCGTCTATACCGGCGCGGTCAGAAAGATCAAAGAGATCGTCGCCAGTGGCGAACTGGGCGATTTGCTCTACTTCGACTCGGT